>JBOGGB010000320.1:0-2966 GCA_050743605.1 Acidimicrobiales bacterium | reverse complement strand
AGACCTGGCCGTCGGTGAGCGCGGTCGCGGTCGGGCCGACGATCTTCACCGGCAGTGGGCGACCGTCGACGGTGAGCAGGTCCGACCGGCAGGTCGCGGGCAGAGCGGTCGGCGGCGCCGGGACGTGGATCCCCGGGATCCCGACCTCGGCGACCCCGAGCGGGAGCACCACCCTGCGCCTCCCCGCGCGCACCGCGTGTGCCTCGCGCACCTGGTCGAAGCGCACCCGGACCACGTCGCCGCGCACCACAGGGAACGACACGGGCACCGTCACCGTCGTGCCCGGCGCGGCACGCCGCTCGATGCGGGGCAGGGCCACGCGCCGGCGCTCGGTGTGCCCGGTCGCGGCTGTCGTCGCGCTCACGGTCAGCGCGGCGGGAACGGAGTGGTCCCGGTCGGCGACCACGTCGAGCGTCAGGTGGTCGAAGGTGATCGGCGAACCGAGCTGGTACTGGAGCCAGGCGCCCGACACGTCGCTCCGCCCGAAGCCGGTCTGCCAGACCGTCGCGGGGTTGCCGTCGGCAGCCGCCGCGGCGGAGTCGCCGAGGGCGCCTGTCAGGCGGCTCGACGCGGTGGCGACGACCCCGACCCCCGCGGAGCCGGAAACCCCGACGAGCCGGGCGATCTCGGTGCCCGAGAGGTACGTCGAGAGCGTCGCAGTGCCCGACAGCGTGAAGGTGCGCGGGACGGGCAGCGTGAAGGAGCGGGAAAGGGTCATCTCGGGATCGGTCACCACCGCCGTGTAGGGAGAGAGCCGTGTCCGTGTCATCGCGATCACGAGCCGGTCGCCGAGGGACGACGCCCCGAGCCGTGACAGGAGGTCCGTGGGCATCCGTTCGACCTCGACCACCCGCTGCCCGGGCACCTCCACCTCGGCGAGCCCCACCGGGGTGTCGTGGTGGGGAGTGGCAGCGTCGATCGTGACGCGCAACGTCTTGAACGTTCGCTCTCCGAACCGCACCCGCTCACCCGAGCGCCGGCGCGACTCGTCGCCGAGCTTGACGGTGACCGGGCGCCCTCCTGTGAAGGTGAGCGTGACCTTCGAGATGGAGCGCCTCCGTGTCCCGTAGAGCGGTTGGACGAGGGTGAGCTCACCGGTGGTGACGTCGTGGCCGAAGGCGACCTGCCACCACTGGCCGCGGACGTCGGGAACGAACGTCCCGGTCTCCCACGCCGTTCGCAGGTCCCCGTCGATCGCGCCGTAGGGGCGCTCGTCGGGCTCGTAAGTGGACGCGTTGCCGTAGGAGGAGGCGGTCACGTCCGCCGCGCCGATGTAGGTCGCGACCGTGCGGCTTCCCGTTGTCGCTGTCGGGTCTGTCGACTTGGAGGTGAGGTCGATCGGGCTCCCCGACAGTGACTGTGTTGTGGCGTCCGCGGTCGTGGCACCCGCGCCGAGCGTCTCCACCTGACCGGCGTTCGAGCTCAGGCCGTTCCAGCGGAAGCGCTGCTTGCGGTTCGTGTCCGTCACGACGAGGGTCGCGCCCTGGTCTGCGAGCCGATGGAGAAGGGAGGGGTCCGAGTCGAGGGTGTCCGCATAGAAGACGGCGCCGGACGTGCCAAGCAGGCCTTGCGCAGCGAGGGTCTCGAGGCCCGTCGCATCGCCGGCGACGACCAGCGCGCCCCTGTCGGGCTCGCCGCGCACGATCGGACGCGGGTCGTGGACGGTGTAGACGACGACGGGTGCGGGTGCCTTCGCGTGCGGTGTGCCCGAGAGGAGCTCGGCGTCGATTGTGGGCTTCGCCACCCCCTGTCCTGGGCGGCCGAAGCTGCGCGGGGGCGAGAGGCCTGCAGGCGTCGAGGCGAGCGACCGCGCGAGTGTGACGGCCTGGGGGCTGCCGTACTGCGCGGATGTCTGGTCGTACTCGACCATGACGTTCCCCGCGGAGACGAGCCGCGCCATCGGCGCGAGGGCGGCCCAGTTCTCGACCTCGTCCTCGATCGGCTCGTCGAGCGCATAGAGCGTGTCGGCCGTCGCCATCGAGCCCATGAGCTGCTGCTCGCGCGTGACGAAGGGCCGGGTGAGCAGTGCCGGCTGGGGGGTGTCGTAGGTGTTCCCCCAGGTGTACGCGGCGAAGGCGTCGCCGGGGACGGCCAGCACCCTCGTCCCCGAAGCGATGGAGCTCAGGTAGCGGGCCGCAGCGACCTCGTAGGAGGGGAGCTCGGACGGCTGGGTGAGGCCGTGGACGACCGCGGCGTCGCCGTTCAGGAGGGCGGGGTTGTTCGCCAGCACGAGCGCGCAGAGCGCCGCCGCCGAGGTCCAGCCCACCCATGCGCGCCGCTCCCACGCGTGGGCGATCCCCGCGCCGAGCAACATCGCCAGCCCGAGCACCGCGAGCGGGGTCGCCCGGTCGGCCGACCTCATGGCCAGACCCGCGGTGGTGTCGTTCATGAACGCCTTCAACACGCTCCCGACGGCGGTCGGGTGTGTGTAGGGATAGGCGCCCACCGAGAGCACGACGCCGACGACGGTGAGGAGCACGAAGTAGCCGCGGTGGCGCCAGCGGACGAGCACGCCGGAGGCGAACGCCAGCACCGGCACGAAGTACGACAGGGCGATGAGCCAGAGCCACTGCGTGTACAAGACTGCGCTCTGCGTCCACTTGCCGGTCCTGCCGCTGCCGTAGAAGTACCAGTAACCGAGACCCCGCAGCACCTCGAGCGGCGTGGACGTCGAGCTCGTCGCCTTGACCGACTCCGTGTAGCGCAGGATGTCCACGCCGTAGCCCGCCTCGACGACCAGGCCGGCGATCCACCACGCCGAGACGAGCACCGACAGCGCGGCGAGCTTCACGAGCACTGCCCCGGCCTCGTGCCACGTGGCCTCGCGCTCGACCGCGACGGCCCACACGAGCCACAGGAGCGGCCCGAGGGCGACGTAGAGGATGGAGGTCGCGTTGATGCCGCTCGTGAGCGCCACGACGAGGGCGAAGCACGCGGGCGCGCGCCACGTGGTGGCTCTGCCGGGC
>JBOGGB010000319.1:0-5444 GCA_050743605.1 Acidimicrobiales bacterium | reverse complement strand
ACCATCTACCGCGCTCCGTGAGGCGTCTGCGGCTCGCTCCCAGCGTGACGACCGATTGGGCACAGTTCCGGTCACTCGCGGCCACGCGTGGCCCTCGAGCCGCCGAGGCTTGGTCTGCCGCCCTCGGACTTGTTCGCGGAGCGCTGCTCGTCGGCTTACGGGCAATCGACTGGCCGGTACTCGAGGGTTTGTACGCGGAGATGGAGGGGTCGGTCGTTCAACTGACCATCGACCTCGCGGAGCATTGCCTGGCGAGTGGCGATGGCCGGCGCGCCGAGCTCGCCGTTCGCCGCGGCCTCCTTGTCTCTCCCTACGACGAGCGCCTCTATCGCCTTCTCTTCCTCGCTGCCGACCTCCAGGGGAACCCTGCCGGGGTCGAGTCTGCAATGGGCGAGCTTGTCGGACTCGTCTCGGGCGTGGCAGCCGAACAACTGCACCCAGTAGGTGGGGGGCTGGCCGACCCCGCCGAATGGGTGCATCCTGACACTTTGGCCGTGTACCGGTCGCTCAGCAGGCGCCAGCATCCGCAGCCTGCGAGAACTGCAGGGGGCGGACACGGTGACCTGCCGAGCGGCACTTTCGGCTCCGGCTCCGTCACCCAGTGACCAGTGGCTCCTGCGATGGATCCGCAGCTGAGGACGGGTCTGACGCCGCTACCCCGCGGGAGCGGAGCGGGAGGCTATTGCTAAGGTCTCCCCCGCCATGCCCAGGAGCTCGACGGGGAAGTGGGTCGCACGCGCCGCCTCGACTGGCGGCGGTCGCACCTATCGCGGCCAGATGCCGGTCAACTGGTACGCGCTCCTCGTTCTGATCGTCGTCGTGGGGATCGCTTCGGTCGCCGTCTCCCGCATCGATTACCAGCATGGGCCATCCGTCAACACGGTCGCGCCCCTGAAGGGCGGCGCGCCATGGTTCGCGGCGGTCGACTTCGACGTCTGTGGCACAACGGCTTCGCCGTTGGCCCCCAACCTCGTGGACGCGACGACGCAGTCCTTCTACACCACCGGCCAGGGGGTGATCACGATCTCTCCCAAGAGGACATCGGTTGCCGGCCACAACGCAGTACTGGGGAAGTTCGTCTCGTCGTACAAAGGGTTCACCCTCACCGCCACAGAGCTCCACCTGCCAGCCGCGGTGACCTCTCCCACCTCCACCACCCCCACCACCTCAACCACCCCCACCTCCGGGAAGAAGGCGAGGTCTGTGTCCGGGAGGACCTATCGCAACGGGGAGAAGTGCCCGTCGGGAACCAAGGACGCAGGGAAGAAGGCAGACGTGACGGTCTCCTACTGGAAGAATGCCTTCGCAGCCAAGGGAAAGCCGTCCACCGTCCAGGGGGACCCCAGCACACTGCCGTTCAGCAACGACCAGCTCATCACCGTGGGGTTCGTGCCTCCGGCAACGAAGCTGCCGAAGCCCAGCGGCACGATCGTGTCCGCGCTCCTCGACGTCTCGACCGGGGTCTCGACCACGACCACCTCGACGACCGCTCCGGGCTCCACGACCACCTCGACGACCGCTCCGGGGTAGGAACGGCGCCGTGAGGGCGGTCGTGCTCGTGGGCGGTGAGGGGACCCGGCTCCGGCCACTCACGCTGGCGGTCCCCAAGCAGATGCTGCCGATTGCCGAGCAGCCGATGATCGAAAGGGTGCTCGGTCAGCTCGGCCGCCATGGTGTCGACGACGTGGTCCTGTCTTTGGGGTACCTTCCGCACGCCTTCGTGGAGGCATACCCTGACGGTGTCGCGGCAGGCGTGCGGCTCTCCTACGCGATCGAGCCATCGCCTCTCGACACGGCGGGTGCGATCCGGTTCGCAGCTCGGAGCGCGGGCATCGAGGGCACCTTCGTCGTCGTGAACGGGGACGTGCTCTCCGACATGGACCTCTCGGCGCTCCTCGCGTTTCATCTGGACCGAGGCGCCGAGGGGTCGATCTCCCTACATCCCGAGGAGGACCCGTCCGCCTTCGGCGTCGTGCCGACCGATGATCTCGGCCGCGTGAAGGCGTTCGTGGAGAAGCCTCCAAGGGGCGCGGCACCTACCAACCTCGTCAATGCCGGCGCCTACGTCCTCGAGTCTTCGGTCCTCGATCGGGTTCCCGAGGGGCGTCGGGTCTCCATCGAGCGGGAGACGTTCCCAGCGATGGTCGCCGACGGCACGCTGTACGCGCTCGCCGACACCGCCTACTGGCTCGATGCCGGGACGCCGGAGGCGTACCTGACCGCGCACTGGGACCTTCTCGAGGGCCGCCGGCCGGGTCCGCCCGCACCGGACGCCCGGGACTCGGGTGGAGGGGTGTGGCTTCTTGGATCCCCCGAAGTCGGCGGTGAGGTCCGCGGGCCTGCGCTCCTCGGTGACGGCTCGAGAGTCAGCCCTCAGGCTGTGGTGGAAAGGTCCGTCGTCGGGTCTGGATGTGTGGTCGAGCGCGGCGCGAGGGTGGTTCGATCCGTGCTCCTGGCAGGTGCGAGCATCGCCGAGGGTGCGACCGTCGTCGGCTCGATCGTCGGCCCCGGCGCGCGAGTCGGCGAGCGCAGCGAGATCCGGCCGCTCACCGTGGTCGGCGGGCGAGCGTCCGTCGCTGCCGGGACGGTCGTGGTCGGGGCGCGCATGCCCGCCTGACCAACCGGACCGGACCGTACCGACCGGACCAAGTCCGATCAGATCGACCAGGATGTGAGCGTCATGAGGGCGATGATCACCGGGGGTGCCGGATTTATCGGGTCGACGCTGGTCGACCGGTTGCTGGCCGAGGGCCACGACGTAGACGTCGTGGACGATCTCTCGAGCGGATCGCTCGCGAACCTCGCGGCCGCGCGCGCGTCTGGTGGTCGTGCCCTCACGATCCACCAACTCGACATCCGCCTCCCCGAGACGTCCGACCTGATCGTCCGCCGGCGCCCAGCGGTGATCTTCCATCTGGCGGCACAGGTGGACGTGCGCGTCTCGGTCGCCCAGCCACTCTTCGACGCGGACGTGAACGTGCTCGGCAGCCTCCGCGTGCTCGAGGGCGCACGGACCGCAGGTACCAAGAGGGTCGTGTTCGCCGCAAGTGGCGGCACCTTGTACGGGGAGCCCGACGCCGCCACGCTGCCATTGCGCGAATCCCACCCGCATCGTCCGCTATCTCCCTATGGCGTCGCGAAGAAGGCAGTCATGGGCTACCTCGTCGCATACCGAGAGCTCTACGGCCTCGAGTTCGCTGCACTCGCGCTGGGCAACGTCTACGGACCGAGACAGGACCCCCACGGCGAGGCAGGAGTCGTCGCGATCTTCGCGGGAGCGCTCGTGTCGGGGCGTCCCGTCACGATCTTCGGCGACGGCGAGCAGACCCGAGACTACGTCTACGTGGATGACGTGGTCGACGCGTTCGACCGCGCTGCGAACAAGGACGGTGGCGTCGTCTGCAACATCGGGACCGGTGCCGGGACGTCGGTCAACGAGCTGCTCCGCACGATGGCTCGCGCCGCGGGAGTCGAGCCGCAGGTCCGTCACGTGGCCTCCCGCCCGGGAGAGATCCTGCGCAGTGCACTCGACCCGTCGCGGGCCGCGGCGCACCTTGGGTGGCGCCCATGGACGAGCCTCGAGCAGGGCTGTGCGGTGGTCGTCGAGGCGGCGCGCCGAGGTGATTAGCGGAACAGGTCCTCCGCCGGGGCGCGGACGATCTCGTCACGGACCGATCCCTCGCGAAGCCAGGCCGGGGGCACTCCGCGGACGATCGCCGCAGGGACCGATCGGTCCTTGCCCATGACGAGCTCGGCCGCTGCGGCCACCTCGTCGACCACGCAGACCTGGGTCGCGACGAGCTCACGGCCGGTGGCGTCAGAGGTGCCGCGAAGGTCCACGACGGCTGCGATCCCCGCAGCACCGATCGCGACGTCCGTCACGCCATTTCGCCAGGGTCGCCCGAAGGTGTCGGACACCACGACCGCCACGATCACCGAGAGGCGACGCCCGAGCTCCGCCCGGATCCGCCGCGCGGAGCGATCAGGGTCGACGGGCAGCAGCGCGGCCCACCCGTCGCCGACGTTCGAGAGGTCGACCCCCGCGTTGGCGCAGACGAAGCCGTGCGCGGTCTCGGTGACCAGCAGCTCACCGCGGCGGCGGAGCACCCGCACGGACTCGGCCTCCACCACCGCCCGCTTCTGGGCGGGGTCGCCATGGTCGACGGCGACGAGGCGTCCCTCAGCTTTCGAGACCACCTTCTGGGTGACGACGACGACGTCCCCCTCGCGCAGGACCCCAGAGCCGGGCGGGCCGAGCGCGTCGGCGAGCAGCGCGCCGATGTCGTCGCCCGGTCGCACCTCGCCGATGCCGAGCACTCCGTAGGCATGCAACCCGCCTGCCTCATCCAGCGGCATCGAGCACCACCGCGGCGAGGGAGGCAGCGACCTCGGGACTCGACATGACCGTCTGGGCGACGACGGCCCGAACGCCCTCGGCTTCGACAGCGTCGACCAGGTGCGCGTCCTGCTCGTCGATCACGAGCGTCCCCACCCATTCTGCGTGCAGGCGCGCGACGCCGACCGCAGAAGACTCGTGACCGAGCTCGGCGAGCAGACGGTCCGCTGGGCCCTTGAGCGCCACACCCGCGACGATGGGCGACACGGCGACCACCTTCTCGCGGCGAGCGGTGAGCGCCTCGCGCACGCCGGGCACAGAGAGGATCGGCCCGATCGAGACCACCGGGTTGGATGGAGCCACCACCACCACTTGGGCGTCGCCGATCGCGTCGAGCACTCCCGGCGCCGGAGCTGCCCCCGCCGCGCCGTCGAAGCGCACCGAACTGACCGAGACGGCATGGCGGAGCGCGACGAAGTAGTGCTGGAACGCGATCTCGGTGCCGGCGGGAACCCCACCGGCGTCCTCGGCCAGGACAAGCCGGGTTCGGACTACGTCGTCGGACATCGGCAGGACTTGCACGAGCACGCCGCGAGCGCGCGCGATCTCGTCGGTCACCTGGTGCAGAGGGACGCATTCTGCGAGCCGGTGAGTGCGGTAGAGGTGCGTCGCGAGGTCCCGGTCGCCTAGGCGGAACCACGTCTCGCCTCCGAGCCGCTCGAGCTCGGTCATGGCAGCCCAGCTCTCTGTCGCGACCCCCCAGCCCGTGGCAAGGTTCTGCAGTCCCGCCAACGTGTAGACGACCGTGTCGATGTCCGGGCAGATGGCTAGGCCGTGGAGCGCCATGTCGTCGCCCGTGTTCACAACAGCGACGACCTCGGAAGGCTCGACGACCTGCACCATCCCCTCGAGGAGACGCGCTGCACCCACACCTCCGGCCAGGACGACGAGCACCGCACCAGCCTAGGGGTGGAGCAGGCGGGCTCCAGGGGAAGGCGAAGGTACGCTCGACTGCCCATGTGGTCCCTCGACCTTCTCGCCGGCTGGCCCGCTCGCGCCGCTACGGCGGGCGTGCTCTCGGGCGCGGGCGACGCGACCACGGCCACCA
>JBOGGB010000318.1:0-11222 GCA_050743605.1 Acidimicrobiales bacterium | reverse complement strand
CGAGACCGCGTCCGACGGGACCACCATGGTCCACGAATGGCTGAAGCAGGCGATCCTGCTCCTCTTCAGGCTGCGGGAGGTCGAGACGACCGAGGTCGGGCCGTTCGAGTTCGCCGACAAGCTGCCGCTCAAGCGGGACTTCGCCCGCGCACAGGTGCGCGTGGTCCCCGGCGCCTCGGCGCGGTGGGGTTCGTACCTCGCTCCGGGTGTCGTGCTCATGCCGTCGTACGTGAACGTCGGTGCCCGGGTCGGCGAGGACACCATGGTGGACACCTGGGCAACCGTGGGCTCGTGCGCGCAGATCGGCGCGCGCGTGCACCTCTCGGGCGGTGTGGGGATCGGCGGCGTGCTCGAGCCGCCGAACGCGGTGCCCGTGGTCGTCGAGGACACAGCGCTGGTCGGCAGCCGGTGCATGGTCACCCAGGGCGCGCGGGTAGGTCGCGGCGCGGTTCTCGGAGAGGGGACCATCCTGAACCCCTCGATCCCCGTCGTCGACGCGGAGTCGGGCGAAGAGCTCGGCCGCGGCGTGGTGCCGGCGTGGTCGGTCGCGGTCTCCGCGGCACGCCGTCGGACGTATCCGGGCGGCGACTTCTTCCTCCCGTGCGTCCTCGTCATCAAGCGGTTGGAGGAGGGGGAGCGCCACGACAAGGCGCAGCTGAACGCGCTCCTCCGAGCCCACGGGGTCTCCGCGTGACGCCGTCGCCCAGATCGTCACCGATCTCGACCGGGGCGGATCTCCTCGCGTCCACTGCCGAGCTCATCGAGATCCCTTCGGTGAGCCGCCACGAGTCCGTGCTCGCGGACCGCGTGGCGAGCGAGCTCGACCGGCACCCGTGGCTCGCGACGACCCGCGTGGGTGACAACGTGGTCGCGCGCACGACGCTCGGTCATGGGCGACGCCTTCTGGTCGCCGGCCACCTCGACACCGTCCCCGCAGCAGGTAACGAGCGGGCAGTCGTGGGTGACGGCGCGGTGTGGGGGATCGGCGCCTGCGACATGAAGGGGGGCGTCGCGGTCATGCTCGACCTTGCCGCGGTGACTTCGGAGCCGGCGATGGACGTCACCTGGTGTTTCTACGCGCGTGAGGAAGTCGCGCACGCAGAGAGCGGGCTTCTCGAGCTCTGGCGAGAGCGCCCCGACCTCCTCGACGCCGACGCCGCCGTGCTCTGCGAGCCGACCGACGCGCTGGTCGAGGCGGGGTGCCAAGGGACGTTGCGCATGGAGGTCCACCTGGGTGGTACGCGCGCCCATACGGCGCGCCCGTATGCCGGCCGCAACGCGATCCACCGGCTCGCACCGCTGCTCGAGCGTGTCGCGTCGTGGAAGGGGCGAGAGGTGGTGCTGGAAGGGTGCGCGTACGCCGAGCAGCTGCAGGCCGTCGGCGTGTCGGGGGGAATCGCGGGGAACGTGGTGCCCGACCACGCCGTCCTCGTGCTGAACCACCGGTTCGCACCCGACCGGGACGCCGATGCCGCGCACAGGGTGGTGCTCGACCTCGTCCAGGGGTTTCTCGACGAGGGCCTCGGCGATCACGTCGAGCTCGTCGACGCGGCGGAGGGCGGTCCGCCAGCGCTGGGCCACCCCCTTCTCGCTTCGCTCGTCGAGCGCAGCGGCCAAGCCGCGCGGGCGAAGCTCGGGTGGACCGACGTCGCGACGTTGTGGGCGCACGGTGTCCCCGCGGCCAACTTCGGGCCGGGCGACCCGACGCTCGCGCACCATCCCGACGAGCACGTGACGGCAGCGTCGCTCGAGCGTGCCAGGGACGTGCTGGGCGCGATCCTGGACGACGGGCTGCAGTGAACCGCGGGGCGTGGACCGCCGGATCGGCGTCGCGTCCTCAGAGGCGGCGGAGGACGGTCACCACCTTGCCGTAGACCGTGACGTCCTCCGGAGACAGCTCCATCGGGGAGAGGGCGGCATTTCGCGGGGTCAGCACGATCTTGCCCGCTCGCCGGGAGAGCACCTTCACGGTCCCCTCGTCGCCCGGGATCCCCGCGACGACCGTGTCCCCGTTCTCCGCGTCGGGCTGTTGCCGTACGACGACGAAGTCGCCGTCCAAGATGCCGGCCTCGACCATCGAGTCGCCGCGTACGCGCAGCATGAAGAGCGAGCCGGTGCCCGTGAAGTCCTCGGGCAGGGCGACGATCTCCTCCACGTGCTCCTGTGCGAGCACCCCGGTCCCCGCGGCGACCTCGCCGACGAGCGGGACGTGCCGGACGGGACCAGCGGCCATCGCCACCTGTGAGGTCGGCTCGTAGCGGACTTGGATCGCACGGGGCTTGGAGGGGTCCCGCACCAGGTAGCCCTCCCGCTGGAGGACTGCCAGGTGGCTGTGGACGGTCGCCGACGAGGTGAGCCCGACCGCTTCTCCGATCTCCCGCACGGAGGGCGGGTAGCCCCGCGCACGCAGGCAGTCACCGATGAACTCGAGGATCTGCCGCCGCTTGCCGCTGAGCGCCTGTGCCATCGTCACAACCCCCTCGTACCCTCGCCCCATCGGCGAACGTGTGTTTGCCGCGAGGATAGCGGGGGAAGCGAGTTGAGGGCAAACATCTGTTCGGAGGTACCCTTGACACGAACGCACGTTCGTGGTGGGATGGGGGGAGGCGGCGAACGGACGTTCGCTCTCACGAGGGCTCCGCTGAAGCCGGCGGGGTCTCCGGGTGGCGGCTTGGACGAGGAGCGCGAGATGGCGATCGCCCCATTGCTGGACATCGAGACGGCCGACTGGACCGCTGAGCTCGACGGCGCACCCTGGCCCCGCCCGGCGCTGCGGGTCGTCTCCGGCCGGTGCAGGGCCGGCGTGGGCTTGCCGGAAGCGGCCTCGCCGGCGCCTGGTGCCCGGGTGGATTCGAGGGAGCGCTCCGTGCAAGCCCGACATGCGGCAGCCCGCCGCCGCCGGGCGGTCCTCCTCGCCGTGGTCACCGCCGGCCTGACGTGCGGGCTCGTCCTGCCGCTCGCGTCGCTGGGGGCATCGCAGGTGGCGGGGCACCCGGCTCCGCACGCGGACGTCGTGAAGGGAGCGGTCTACGTGGCCCGACCCGGCGACACCCTGTGGTCGATCGCCGCACGGTTCGACCACGGCGGGGACCCGCGCGGGATGGCCGAAGCGCTCGCCGAGGAGACCGGATCGGCGGTCGTGGTGCCCGGCGAACGGATCCTGATTCCCTAGCGGCCGGCGCCAGGGAGATCCCATGGAGACGCGAGGGCCGTCGGAGAAGCGCCGCCGCCGCAGCGGTAACGTCGCACCGATGCGATGTCCATGGTGCGGTGCCGACGACGACAAGGTCGTGGACTCGCGTGTGGCCGACGAGGGGGCGGCGATCCGCCGCCGCCGCGAGTGCCTCGGGTGCGGCCGGCGCTTCACGACCTTCGAGCGGGTGGAGGAGCAGCCGCTGTGGGTCGTGAAGCGGTCTGGTCAGCGTGAGCCGTTCGACCGGGCGAAGCTCATCGCCGGGGTGCAAGCGGCCTGCAAGAACCGGCCGGTGACCGACGACATGCTCCAGGAGCTCGCGATGAGGGTGGAGGAGTCGTTGCGCGCCGCGTCGCCCGAGCCGACCACCCAGCAGGTGGGCATGGCGGTCCTCGAGCAGCTGAAGCACGTGGACGACGTCTCGTACCTGCGGTTCGCGAGCGTCTACAAGGGCTTCGAGGACGCCGGCGACTTCCAGCGCGAGGTCGGGCTGCTGATCAAGACGACCGAGCCCAAGCGGCGGCCCTGACCATTGTCGGTCTGACCGCCGTGGCCGAGCTGGTGACCAGGGTGCCGGAGGTGGCGCTCGCCGTCTACGCCCATCCCGACGACGCCGACGTGGCGTGCGGCGGGACCCTGGCGCTCTGGGCGAGGCGTGGCTCGAGCGTCCATCTCGTCGTCTGCACCGACGGCGGCCGCGGAACTGCCGACCCCGACGTGCGCCCCGCCGAACTCGCCGAGCTCCGCGCGGGGGAGCTCGCCTCGGCGGCCGGGACGACCGGGCTGGCATCTCACCGCGTGCTGGGTGCGACCGACGGAGAGCTCGACCGGCGATCGACACTCGTCGGCGAGCTCGTCGCGCTGGTGCGCTCGCTCCGTCCCGAGATCGTTCTCGGGCACGACCCCACCGCGGTGTTCTTCGGCCAGGACTACTTCAACCACCGGGACCATCGTGCCGCCGGGTGGGCGCTGCTCGACGCCTTGTCGCCTTCCGCCGCGCGGCCGCACTACTTCCCTCGGGCCGGGCCGCCGCACCAGGTGTCCGCGGCCTACCTGTCAGGGACCCTCGAGCCGGACGTGTGGGTCGACATCTCCGAGACGGTCGAGGTCAAGGCAGCCGCGGTCGAGTGCCACCGCAGCCAGTTCGCCGGCGCCGAAGCCGGATGGGCAGCCGAGGCGGTCCGGCGACGCGCAGAGGAGGAGGGTCGTCGCGCGGGTGTGGCCCAGGCCGAAGGCTTCCGGCGGCTCCGTCTCGGTGGCTGAGCGGCGTCCCCCGCAGCTGGGAGCTCCCGACTCGCCCGCGGGGCCGCCGTCACGGCTGCCGGCGATCCCTCTGCCGCCGTCACGGCTGCCGGCGATCCTCCACGTCGACATGGACTCCTTCTTCGCCTCGGTGGAGGTGCTCGACGACCCGTCGCTCGCGGGCAAGCCCGTCGTCGTCGGGGGGAACGGCGCGCGCGGAGTCGTCGCGTCGTGCACGTACGAGGCGCGCGCCTACGGCGTGCACTCGGCGATGCCCTCGCTGCGGGCGCGGGCGCTCTGCCCGCACGCCGTGTTCGTCGACGGCCACTACAGCCGTTACGCCGAGGTGAGCGCGCAGCTGCGACAGGTACTGCTGTCCTTCACGCCGGTCGTGGAGCAGATCGGGCTCGACGAAGCGTTCCTGGACGTGCGCGGCGCGCTCCATCTGCTCGGTCCGCCCGGCGAGATCGGCGCGGCGATCCGGCGGTCGGTGCGGGAGCGCCTGAGCCTCGACTGCTCGGTGGGCGCCGGCCGGTCCAAGATGATCGCGAAACTCGCCTCTCGCGCCGCGAAGCCACGGGCAGGGCCACAGGGGAAGCTCCCAGGTACGGGCGTGGTCGTCGTCGATCCCGCAGACGAGCTCGCGTTCCTCCACCCGAAGGCGGTCGAGGAGCTGTGGGGAGTCGGTCCCGTCACGCGAAAGCGCCTCGCGGGGCTCGGCGTGCGCACGGTGGGGGACCTCGCGGCGCTCCCCGACTCCGTGCTCGTGCGCGCGCTCGGGAAGGTGCACGGCCGGCACTTCGCCCTCCTCGCGCGCGGAGAAGATTCCGAACCGGTCGTACCAGACCGCCCGACGAAGTCCGTCGGTCACGAGGAGACGTTTCGCCAGGACATCGTCGATCGCGGGGTGCTCGGGCGCCACGCGCGACGGATGGCCGAGTCGGTGGCCGGCCACCTGCGCGCGAACGGGCAGGTGGCGAAGACGATCACGGTCAAGGTCAAGCTCGCGGACTTCTCTCTCGTGACGCGTGCCCACACCACGGCGATCGGGCTCGACTCCGGGCCGGCAATCAGTGCGATCGCCTTCGCGCTGCTCGACGCGGTGGACCTGCCGATGGGAGCGCGGCTGCTCGGAGTGAGCGCCTCCGGCCTCCAGGCGGCATCCGCGGGGCGTCAGCTGCGGTTCTCGCTCGCCGGGACGCCCGGGACGCCCGGGACGCCCGGGAGCGCTGGAGCCGATGCGCCGGACCAGCAGGAGCACTGGCGCGAGGTGACGGCCGCGATCGACGTCATCCGCCGACGGTTCGGAACGACGGCGGTTGGCACGGCGTCGATGATGGGTCCCGGAGGCATCGTCGTTCCCGGCCGACGTGAGGCCCCGTGGGGACCCGGCACCGACGACACGGGCGGGGAGGAGGCCGGGAGCCGAGGCGAAGTCGGGGACGGCCGGTAAGGGGGGGCGGCGCTTCGAGGTGAGCGCAACGAGCGCAAGCGCCAGAGCTCAGCGTCCCGTGCCGTACCAGCGCAGCCAGCGGCCGTGGGAGTGCATGTCAGCGAGCCGACGCACGACACGTCGGGATCCCGGCGCTTGCTCGACGAGCACCACGGCCGTCGCGCCGCGGATCCTCTCTTCGGCGGGTGGCGGGACGGGGAGGGCAGGGACCTCGTAGGGTGTCTCGGCGAAGAGCCACGACACCGCGCGCGTCGATGCGACGCGCGCTACGACGTCACCAAGCGCGCGCTGCTGCTCGGGCGTAAAGTACGCGGCCACCCAGGAGTGCAGCACGCAGACGTGCGCGTCGTCGGGCAGCATATCGACGACGGACGCAAGGTCCTCCACTGCGTCGCCACTCCGCACGACCGGTGGTTCGGCGACCGATCGGGCGAGGGACAGCGCGCGGCGGGCGGTGTCGAAGCGGTCAGGGTGGTCGGGCCACTGGCACGCGAGCAGCCAGAGCGCCTGGTCGTCGTCGCGGACGTCGACGGGATGCCGATCGAGCCCGACGCGTGCCGCGACCCTGGGAAGTGTCGTCGGTGGTCGGGGCGGGTCCCCTCGGTCGTCGTCGACGGTCCCGTCGCGCAGCTCGCAGTGAAGCACCACGGGGCTTCCGGCGACACCGGCGGTCCCCGCTCCGGCGTAGTCGTAGGCGTAGAGGTCGAAGAGGAGGTTCAGCCCCGCCGCGGCACCGACGTCCACGAGGGCGATCGGCGAGCCGTCGCGCGACGAGGCGATCGTCGAGAGCGCGGGGAGGATCGCGGTGCAGCGACCGACTTCGTTGGTCTGGGTCGCGCGCGTCGCGACGAGCTCCGCGACCGCCTCTCGGTGGCGGGCGCAGAAGGCGGCGAAGGGCGGGAACGGATCTCCGGCCGCCATCGGGTCGACCAGGTCGATGCCGCGCCAGGCGAGCACCGTGGGGTAGTAGTCCGCGAGCGCGTCGTCCACGCCCGTGAGGAGGAGGTGATGGACGGCGGCCAGGAGGATGTTGGGCCGGCGCTGGTCGGGGGGCGCCAGCGCCACGAGCTCGACGAGGTCCGGGTCGGAAGCGGCCCCCTCGCAGATCCGGGCGTAGCGCGGCGCGCCGTCGCGGCGGGCGCCCACGGCAAACTTCCGGAAGGCTCCGGCGAGGTCGTCCGGGCCCCTCCTGCCGTGCATCAGCGCGCTGGAGCCGCCGCGGCGCGCCTGCCCCGCGCAGGCGCGGAGCTGATCCGGCTCCGGGCCGACCTCTCCCGCACGCCCAGGCAACGTAGCATCGCGGGCGCGCCGCGGTGCGAGAGCGTGCCGGGGCCGGCGTCGAGGGAGGCGGACATGGCACGTGAAGTGGAGCCGCAGACCCGAGGCGGCATGCCTCAGCGGAGCTCTAGAGGCTCGAGAGGGTTGCGCCCGCTGCACACCCTCGCGGTGGTCGCAGTGGGGGTCGTAGGGGTGCTCGTCGCCTTCTGGGCGCTCAGCTCCATCGTAGGGATCGTCTGGGGCGTCGTGAAGGTGGTCGTCATCGTCGCGGTGATCGCCGGCCTCGTCTGGCTCCTCGCGGGCCGCCGCCGGCGGTAGCGGTAGCGGCAGATCGCAGCAGCGGCGGCGGTAGCAGCGCCGCAACGATCGCCGACCCTCGCCATCTGGGGGTCGCCGTCCGGGCCCTCTGGGGCCCGCAGGTCCTCGTTGCCACGTGCGGGTCCTCCGACGCTGTTGGAACGGGGCGCCTGCCATGTGCTAGAGCAGCCTCCGAACCGAACTGCTGTCGGTCGGGCCCGGGAGGAAAGCAATGTCCGATGTCGTTGTGCTCCAGAGGCGCAAGCCGCTCGTGCTCGCGGACCTCGTCCCTGGCACGCTCGTTCGGGACGCGCTGATGGTCATCGGTGGGGCATGCTTCGTCGGCCTGCTGGCTCAGGTGTCCTTTCACCTGTCCTTCACGCCGGTCCCGATCACGGGCCAGACGTTCGGCGTCCTGCTCTGTGGTGCAGCGCTCGGGAGCCGCCGTGGCGCGGCGGCCATGGCGCTGTACGCCGTCGCAGGGGTCGTCGGCGTACCGTGGTTCGCAGACCACGCGCACGGCTACGCCGGCGCGTCGTTCGGCTACATCATCGGCTTCGTGCTCTGCGCAGGACTGTGCGGGTACCTGGCGCAGCGCGGCAGCGATCGTTCGATCCTGAAGAGCGTGCCTGCCATGCTGGCGGGCGAGATCGTCATCTACCTGTGCGGAGTGGCCTGGCTCGCCGTGAGCCTCCACGTGGACGCCGCAAGGGCCATCTCGCTCGGCTTCGTCCCCTTCGTGGCGGGCGACGCGATCAAGGCGGCGCTCGTGGCCGTCTTGCTCCCAGGGGCATGGAAGCTGGCGGGGACCGCGCGCGGCGCCGCGGGCAGTTCGCGCCGACGGTGACCCGAGGGATCTCGCAGGTGGTGCCCGTCGAGATCGTCGACACCCTTCGCTTCCTCTTGGGTGAGTGGGAGGTGGGCAGGGTCCTGACGGACCACCGCTTGGGCGAGTCGGGGGTGTTCCGCGGCACGGCGACCGTTGCGCCCTCGGAGTCCGGGGTCCCGCAAGGTGCGCAGGGTGCGCAGGGTGCGCAGTACCGGGAGTCGGGGCAACTGTGCTTCGCACGGTACCGGGGAACCGCATCCCGACGGCTCCGGTACGTCCGCCAGGTCGACGGCGCCGTTGCCGTGAACTTCGACGACGGGAGTCGGTTCGTCGACTGCGACCTCCGATCGGGGCGGAGCGACGGGACCCACCTGTGCCGGGACGACCGGTACGAGATCAGCTGGCAGGTCCACGGCCCAGATGTCGTCGTCGAGGAATGGCGGGTCCGAGGTCCCGGCAAGGACTACGAGGCACGATGCGTGCTGCGGAGGATGGCCGAGCCTGCCGCTGCGCGAAGGAACTGAACCGCCGGGCCTCGGTGTGCGGTCTCCCGCTCGGGAGGCGGGAGGGAGTGACGATGGTCCAGGACGAGATCGTCGCCTCGCTGGAGGCGGAGCTGCCACCGGGCGCGGTGGTCGTCGACCCGGATGTCGTCGAGGGCTACCGCTACGACCGCGCGCTCACCATCAGGCCCGGGAGGCCGTTGGCGGTCGTACGTGCGACCTGCACGGCGGACGTCCAGACCACGCTACGTCTCGCGTGGCGCTTCGGGGTGCCGGTGGTGACCCGGGGAGCCGGCACGGGCCTCTCAGGAGGCTCGGCGGCGGTCGACGGGTGCATCACGCTCTCGACCGAGCGGATGAGGTCCATCACCGTCGACCCTGCGGCGATGCTCGCGACGGTCCAACCCGGCCTCCTGAATGCCGAGGTGAAGGCGGAGGTGGCGCGCCACGGGCTGTGGTACCCCCCGGATCCGTCCTCCTTCGAGATCTGCTCGATCGGCGGCAACTTGGCGACCAACGCGGGTGGGCTGTGCTGCGTGAAGTACGGCGTGACGACCGACTACGTGCTCGGGATCGAGGTCGTGCTCGCGGACGGACGGGTGGTGCGGCTCGGTGGCAGGACCGTGAAGGACGTGGCGGGATACGACCTGAAGCGGCTCTTCGTCGGGTCCGAGGGCACGCTCGGGGTCATCACCGAGGCGACCTTGCGGCTCCGCCCGCGCCCACCTGCCCACTGCACCGTGGCGGCGACCTTCTCCGACGTCGTGGACAGCGGCAGGGCGGTCACTCGGATCGCCGCGTCGATGCGGCCGGCGGCTCTCGAGCTGATGGACGGCGCGGCGATCGCCGCCGTCGAACGGGTGAAGCCGATGGAGATCGGTCCTGACGTCGGCGCGCTCCTGATCGGGCAGGGAGACGGGGGAGCGGACGAGGTGTCGGTCATGGCCGAGGCATGCGAGCAGGCTGGTGCCATCTACGTCGCCGTGACCGACGATCCCGATGAGGGGGAGCAGCTGATGGCAGCGCGGCGCATGGCGATCCCGTGCGTGGAGCGGCTCGGGTCGGTGCTCATCGAGGACGTCGGTGTGCCGATCCCCCAGATCCCGGCTCTCATCGCCGAAGTCGGTGGTATCGCAGCGCGCAGGTCGACCATGATCCCGATCATCGGCCATGCCGGCGACGGCAACTTCCATCCCCTCGTGACCTTCGATGCCACTGATCCCGCCGCGACCGAGCGGGCGGGGCGTGCCTTCGACGAGGTCATCGAGGTGGCCCTGGCCCTCGGAGGGACGATCACCGGGGAGCATGGAGTGGGCCTGCTGAAAGCGGGCCATCTCGCAAGCCAGCTGGGCGAGGTCGCCACGGAGCTCACGAAGACGATCAAACACGCGCTGGACCCGAAGGGCATCCTGAACCCCGGCAAGTGGGTGTGATCGGCTGCGCCCGGCAGTTGCGACGTGGTGGTGCATCCCTGGGCCGTGCGAGCGGATGCGGGCAAACTCCCTGACGAGGACGAGCAATTGGAGGCGGCGGGCGGAATCGAACCGCCGTACGGGGCTTTGCAGGCCCCTGCCTGAACCACTCGGCCACGCCGCCAGGCGAGGAGCCAGCCTACTGCTCGGGCGCCGGCACCCCGGTGTGAGCCAGTGGCCGGACATCGAGCAGCGGGCGAGAGCACGAGACGGCGCGGTGGACCGGGTGCCCCTCGGGTGGCCACCGGCGCGGCGGGCTGGGACACTGGCTGAGCCGGGTGCAGTCGCGATCCCTCACGACCGCATCGCGACCACTTCGTCACGCCCACGGCGAGTGGGGCGGCCAGGCGTGTGAGAGAGAGCGACGCAACGATGCGGAACCCCATGTTCGTGTTCGACGCGAGGATCGCCGACCTCGTTCTCGGCTACTGCAGGGAACGGCTGGCGCTCGACCCCGTGCCCCTCGACTACGGCGGCTACTCGACGCCGCTCGGCGACGTGCTCGACGGCATCATCTCGCCGGAGGGCAACGAGGCTGACCGGGTGCTGGAGATCTTCGCGAACCACCTGGCGACCGCTGTCATCTCGTCGGACAGCCCCAGGTTCGTGTCGTTCATCCCGGCCGCGCCCACCAAGGCGAGCCTGCTGTTCGACATGGTCGTCTCGAGCAGTTCGCTCCAGGCCACCTCGTGGTTGGAGGCCGCCGGAGCCGTATGCGCCGAGAACCAGACGCTCGGCGTCCTTGCCGACTTGGCCGGCTTGCCCGCGGGCGCGGGCGGTTGCTTCGTGTCGGGCGGGTCCGCGGCGAACCTCTCGGCGCTCATGGTAGGTCGCGACACCGCCGCGCTCCGAGGGCATCACGCCGGGCGACCCAGGTTCGCCTGCACGGAGGAGGCCCACTCTTCGGTGGGCAAGGCGCTACGCGTCCTCGGGCTCGAGCCCTTCTTGGTACCTG
>JBOGGB010000317.1:0-7927 GCA_050743605.1 Acidimicrobiales bacterium | reverse complement strand
CCTCGGTGCACGCCACCGAGGCCGCCCGTCGCGAAGATCCGCACACCCGCTCGGGACGCGAGCCACGAGGTCGCGGCGACCGTGGTCGCGGCGTGCACGCCCCGGGCCCCGGTCAGTGGAAGGTCGCGCGTCGAAGCCTTGGCGACCGTCCGAGTGCTCAGGAGCTCGATCTCGCTGGCCGAGAGCCCGACGACGGGCGTCCCCCCGACGATCCCGACGGTGGCGGGCAACACTCCGGCATCACGGAGGAGCGCCTCGAGCTCGCCGGCAATCTCGAGGTTCCGCGGTCGTGGAAGACCGTGCGCGAAGAGCGTCGACTCGAGCGCCACCACCGGCGCGCCGATCGCCAAGGCCTCCGCCACCTCCGAGGCTACCCGCACGTGCCCCTCCACCCGCGCTCAGCCGAGCGCGGGGAGCACCTCGTCGGCGATGAGCGACAGGTGCTCGAGATCGGAGAGATCCATCACCCGCAGGTAGATCGTGGACGCGCCCACGTCCCCGAAGGCGCGGCACCGCGCGATCAGCTCCTGCGGCGTGCCGGCAAGGGCGCCGGCACGAAGCGACGTCAGGTCCCCGCCGATCGCGGCCGCCCGGCGATCGAGCTCCGCGTCGTCTCGCCCGCAACACACGACGTGCATCACCGAGAACCCGAGCGTCTCGAGGTCGCGCCCCTCGGCTCGGCACGCCTCACGCACCCGATCGAACTGGAGCGCGGCATCCTCGACCGTGCGGAACGGCACATTGAACTCGTCGGCGAAGCGCGCCGCGAGGCGCGGGGTCCGCACGGCACCGGCCCCACCCATGATGATCGGCGGACGAGGCAGCTGGAGGGGCTTGGGGAGCGCGGGGCTCTCCTCGAGCTCGTAGTGCTGCCCCTTGAAGGAGAACCGCTCCCCTACGGGCGTGGCCCACAGCCCCGTCACGATCTCGAGCTGCTCACCGAGCCGCTCGAACCTTTCAGCCATGGGCGGGAACGGGAGCCCGTAGGCACGGTGCTCGCCGTCGAACCATCCTGCACCGAGCCCGAGCTCGATCCGTCCGCCGCTCATCGCGTCCACCTGGGCCACCGTGATCGCCAGAAGTCCCGGAGGCCGGAACGTCGCCGGAGTCACGAGCGTCCCGAGCCGGAGCCGGCTGGTCTCGCGCGCGAGCCCGCCGAGGGTCACCCATGCGTCCGTGGGGCCGGGCAGCCCGTCGCCTTCGAACGCGACGACGTGGTCCGAACGGAAGAACCCGTCGAACCCGAGCGCCTCGGCGTGCTGCGCCACCGAGAGAAGCTGGTCGTAGGAGGCGCCTTCCTGCGGTTCGACGAAGACCCTGAGGCGCACGACCGCACGTTACCAAGCGCCGCTCCCCGCCTTGCCCCCGGCACGGCGACTACCCTCGAACACCAGAGCACGCAGCCGCGACACGACGCACGAGGAGACACCGTGACCACTTGCGACGAGGACGAGCTCCCGGCGTGAGCCCCAGACGTCATGATGCCTGAGGGCCCTCGGCGCGCGACGTGGCGTGCCTGGATCGTCGGCGTGCTCACGGGAGCGGTCGCGCTCGCCGCGCTCGTCGCGGGATCGGCATGGGGCCATGTCGCGTCGAAAGCGCTCGACCCGCGTCTGATTGCCTGGCTCAGCGCTGCCGCGTTGGCGGGCTTCGGAGCGGTGGCGGTGACCCGCATCTCGAAGCTCCTGGCGCATCACGTGTCGGCGACGTCGGTCCCCGCCGCGGGCGGCGCGGTCCGGGTCCTCTCGGCAGCGGTCGGCTACCTGATCGTGATCTTCGCCGTGCTCGCCGAGCTGCGGGTCTCGATCGACCGGCTCATCGTGGGTGCGGGTCTCGCCGGGATCGTGCTCGGGATCGCGGCCCAGCAGAGCCTCGGCAACGTGTTCGCCGGGCTCATCCTCATCCTCGCCAAGCCGTTCCGGGTCGGCGACCGCGTCCGGGTCCGCTCCGGTTCGCTCGGCGGGATCTTCGACGCACGGGTCCGCGAGATGACCCTCACGTACGTGACGCTGCAGACCGAAGAAGGCAACTGGAAGATCCCGAACTCCTCGATGCTCGCCGCGGGAGTCTTGCGCACACCTCGCACTCCCCTCCCGGCTCCTGCGGCGTCCCCGGCTCCGCCGGCTGCGCCCGGGGACGGCGCGCCCAAGGCCGATCGCCCAGGCGACGACGGTGAAGTCAGCCCGGTCCCACCGCTCTAGGACGGATCGAGGGCAGGCGACGCGGATCGCAGTCCGCTCAGCGCGTCGAGGTAGGCGCGACCCCCGCGTGCGCCAGATCGACAGGCGGGATCTCGACCGCGACCGGAAGTGGTCCTCCGTCCGCAGGAGGGGTCTCGTCGCCCACGTGGGAACGCAGCCGGATCTCCGGCAGCAGCCACGTGAGCAGGAACGCCAGGCCCATGATGGGCACGGCCACGAGGAACACCGTGCCGACCGTGGAGGCGTACGCCGAGGCGACCGCCGCGTGGACCACTGCGGGGAGGCGCTCGAGCGAGGCGGGGCTGACCGACGCGCCCAGCCCCTTGGGAACGGCGTGCCCGTGCAGCGCCGCGGCGAGCCTGCTGCCGATCAGGTTGGCGAAGATCGCACCGAAGATCGCGGTGCCGAAGGATCCGCCGATCGACCGGAAGAACGTCGCTCCCGCGGTGGCCACACCGAGCTCCTCGTATGGCACGGCGTTCTGCACGGCGATCACGAGCACCTGCATCACGGCGCCGAGCCCGAGGCCGAGGACGACCATGTACAGGTACATGACGCTGTCGGACGTCGTCGCGTGCACCGTCGCCAGGAGGTACATCCCGAGCGTCATCACGGCCGAGCCGACGACGGGGAAGACCTTGTAGCGGCCGGAGCGGCTGATGAGGACCCCTGAGACGACGGAGGTGAGGAGCAGGCCGCCCATGAGCGGCAAGAGCTCCAGGCCCGAGGCGGTCGGGTCGGCTCCCTTGGCGACCTGAAGGAACACCGGCATGAAGGTGACCGCACCGAAGAGCCCGAAGCCGACGACGAAGCCGATGGCGCTCGTCGCCGAGAACACCCGGTTGGCGAAGAGGTGGAGCGGCAGCACCGGCTCGCGCACGCGCCGCTCGATGAGTGCCCACACGACGAGCAGCACGAGGCCCGAGGCGCCCAGTATCTCGATCGGTGCCGACGACCATGCGTACGTCGTCCCCCCTAGGCTCGCCAGGAGGACGAGCGCGGTCACCGCCGCGCTGAGGGCGAGGGTTCCGACGTAGTCGATCACCGGCTTTCTCGCCCCTCGCATGTGTCCCGGCAGGACCGCGGCGGTCACGGCGAGAGCGACGGCCCCGATCGGCACGTTGATATAGAAGACCCACCTCCAGCTCGCGTCCTGGGTCAAGAAGCCGCCCAGTAGCGGTCCGACGACGGTCGCCACCGCGAAGACCGCGCCGAATAGACCCTGGTAGCGGCCGCGCTCGCGCGGGGAGACGACGTCGCCGATGATCGCCTGCGCGCCGACCATCAGACCACCCGCGCCGAACCCCTGCAGCGCCCGGAACGCGATCAGCATCTCGAGCGAGCGACTGATTCCCGACAATGCGGAGCCGAGGAGGAAGATGACGATCGCAGCCTGGAAGAACGCCTTGCGGCCGTACAGGTCACCGAGCTTTCCCCACAACGGCGTCGACACCGTGGAGGTGAGCAGGTACGCGGTCACGATCCACGCGATGTGCGACGCGCCGCCGAGGTCTCCGACGATCGTCGGGAGGGCCGTCGAGACGATCGTCTGGTCGAGCGCCGCGAGCAGCATGCCGAGGAGGAGCGCAGAGATGACGAGGTGGACCCTCCGGCGGTCTAAGGTGACCGGGGCCTGCGGCACCTGCGCTGCGGCGGCCGCCGTCATCGGGCGGAGCGCTCGGACTCGCTCGACTGCGAGGCAGGAAACCCGAGCACGGCGCACGCCGCGTCGAACGCCGCCGTGCGGTTGACCTCGGGATCGTCGCCGGGCTGGGCGTACACGAGCGCCCCGTGGACGGCGGTGAGGGCGGCGCGCACCCGCGTGCGCTGCGCGGCGTCGGGGTCGTCGGTGCCGGCGAGCAGTGAAACGAGCCGGTGGAACACCGGCATCGCGCCGTGCACGGCCGCGCGCTCCTTCACCGACGGGTCGCTGGACAGGACACGGATCAGGTCCGCGTGCGTCCCGACGAGCTGCACGTAACCCGCGACAAGGTCGCGGCGCGCCTCGGGCGTCGATGCCCCCTGCGCGTCGTCGACCAGGGCGTGCAGGTCCGCCATCGCGGTATCAACGATCGCCGCGAGCAGCTCGTCCTTCGTGTGGAAGTGGTAATAGAGCGCGGCCTTCGAGAACCCGAGGCGCTCGGCGATCTCCCGGGTGGTGGTGGCGGCGAACCCATGGTCGCCGATGAGCTCGAGAGCCACCTCGAGGATCCGGGCCCGCGTCTGGTCCCCGGCATGGGGACCCCCGTGGCTCCAGGCATTGGCGCCCCCGTGGTCCCCGGCATGGGCGCCCCCGTGGTCCCGGGGGTCTTGCTCCACTCCCTCCGGTTCGATCGTGCCCCAGACCATCCCTGCCAGACTACCGCTTGACTTGTCGGGCGACAAGTAGGTAACTTACTGAGCGACAGGTCAAGACCCGGGGCACGGCGCAGCGACAAGGGCGTCCTGAGCCCCGTGCGCCCCGCGAAATGACGGGAGGAAGCAAGCAATGTTCAAGACGCTCGGCCGCGCCGTGGTGCGCCATCCGTGGCTGGTAATCGGATGTTGGGTGGTGGTGGCGGTCGTGGTGATCGGCTTCGCACCCAAGCTCACGACAACATCGAGCGAGGTCTCCTTCCTCCCGAGCCACTACCAGTCGGTCCAGGCGTCGAACCTGCAGAAGCGGGCGTTCCCGGAGGCCGGAACGCCCGCAGCGCTGGTGGTCGTCGCGCGGCGCGATGGCCGGCCCCTCTCCCCGGCCGACGTGTCGGCGCTCGACCATGCCCAGAAGGTGCTGGCGGCGAGCCATGTCGAGACCGTCACCGCTGTGGACTCTGCGACCGTCTCGCGCAACGACCTCATCGGCGTCATCGGGGTGCAGATGCCCAACGCCAATGGGCAGCTCACGGCCGGGCAGACCGACGCGGTCCACGAGCTGCGCCACGACGTCGCCGCCCTCGTGAAGGGAGGCGACCTGCGCGCGGGCGTGACCGGGAGTGTCCCCGAAGCCGTCGACCAGCAGAAGTCCGGGACCGCCGCCCTGAAGATCGTCGCCTTCGCCACGATCGGGTTGATCCTGGCGCTCCTGCTCCTCATCTTCCGCAGCCCGGTGATCGCGCTGCTTCCAGTCCTCGTGATCGGCGTCCTCTCGCAGATCGCCGACGGACTGATCGCGTCCCTGAGCAAGGGGTTCGGCCTGCACATCGACAGCACGGTGACGACGATGCTCATCGTCGTCCTCTTCGGCGTCGGGACCGACTATGTCCTCTTCCTCATGTTCCGATATCGAGAACGGCTGCGCGCTGGGGTAGAGGCGAAGCAGGCCATGGCCGAGGCGATCGTCAGGGTCGGGCCGGCGATCGCGACCGCGGCAGGCGCCGTCATCATCGCCTTCCTCGCGCTGACGCTGTCCAGCATCACCTTGTTCCGCTCGCTCGGTCCCGCGCTCGCCGTAGCGGTCGCGACCACCCTGTTCGCAGGTCTCACGCTGACCCCCGCGATCGTGTCACTGCTCGGTACCCGGGTCTTCTGGCCGTCGCGCGCGTGGAAACGTGAACCGGAAGGAGCTCGCTTCGGAGCCATCGGCAACGCGCTTGCCCGGCGCCCAGGAAGGATCGCACTGGTGAGCGCCGGAGTGCTGGCCGCGCTCTCGGTCGCCGGCTTCGGCTTCCACCCCTCGTTCACACTGACATCAGGCAGCACCGCGACGACGCAGTCCGCCGTGTACTCGAAGGTGCTCCTGCGCGGCTACGCCGCCGGAGCCGCCGATCCCACCGACGTGTACCTCGAGTCCACCGACCCCGCCGCGATCACCACCGCCGAGCTCACTGCCTTCGGGCACCGGCTGGAGAGGGTGCCCGGAGTCGCGACGGTCGCGCCCGCGCGCTCGGCGGAGGGCGGTCGGGTGGCGGACTTCCGTGTGGTGCTCACGCATCCCGCGCAGTCCGACGCCGCGATGGAGACCGTGCGCGGACCGCTCCAGCGTGCGGCGGACGCGGCGCCTCCCCACACGCGGCCGCTCATCGGCGGCATCACCTCGATCTACGTGGACCTCCAGGCGGCCATGGGCCACGACTACGCGCTCGTGTTCCCCGTCGCCGCCGCGCTGATCCTGCTGATCCTGGCCCTGCTGCTGCGCAGCGCGGTCGCACCGTGGTACCTGATGGGCGCGGTGGGACTGGGCTTCGGCGGCACCCTGGGCGCGACCGTTCTCGTGTTCCAGCACGGGCGGACCGGGCTGACGTTCATCCTTCCCATCGTGATGTACCTGTTCGTCGTGGCACTCGGCACCGACTACAACATCCTCATGGTCTCCCGCCTACGCGAGGAGGCCCACGAAGGCCGTGACCCGCGTGCGGCGGCAGCCATGGCCGTACGGCACGCAGGGCCCACGATCGCTTCGGCCGGTCTCATCCTCGCGGGCACCTTCGCCTCGCTGATGCTGGCGGGCGGATCCACGCTCACCCAGATGGGGTTCGCGATCTCCTTCGGGATCGCGGTTGCAGCCTTCGTGATGGCCATGTTCCTCACGCCCTCGCTCACCGCGCTCATCGGCCGGCGAGCCTGGTGGCCCGGGCATGACGACCGGCGCGCGCAACCCCTCGCGCACGCGGCTGCGAGCCGAGGCGACGGCGACGGCGACGGGATCGGGCGAACCCGAGGAGCGGGCGAGCTCGCCGGTGGGCGCAGGCGCTAGCCGAGACCGTTCAGTATCTCCGCGCTGAGAGCTGCGCAAAGTCGCGGACAGGTCCTTCTGGCAAGTGAGAACGTGGGTGCGTGCTTGCCGTCACCCCACCATCGACGTCGACCACTGGAGGCAATGGTCCGTCTCCCACACAGGTGTGACGGACGCTCGAGGCGGTGGACGAAGACGCATCGGCCCGCGCGTCGCGCGACCTCGTGCGCCCGGCTCGGCTAGTAGCGCCGACGGCGCTGCGCCCGGCGCTGCACAAGGAGACGGAGCAGCTTACGGATGATGAAGGCCACGTGCCGAGCCTACGTCCGGCCGATGCCGTCGGCCACCTCGGTCAGCTCGCGATCTCCCGAGACCGGCTGAGAGACCCCGCCGCACCTTGGTCAGGCTCCGGCAGCAGCGTCGCCACGGCGGCCACGTCTGCGGCCCTGCGGCATTCGTCGCAGAGGTACCGACCGTCCCGGAGGCGCGTGAGCCCCTTCGACCTGCAGCCGGCGCAGAGGTGGCCGAAGTAGACGACCTCCGAGGGCTGGTCACCCCTGGCATAGCGCGCGAGCGCGGGGAGCCGCTCTGCGACGTCCGGCCGCAGCGTCCAACCTCCCTCCTCGGCCTCCACGACGAGGCCCCAGGCCAGCAGGTTCCGCAGCAAGGGATCGAAGCGCTCGATCGGGTGCTCGTTCATCGTCTCCGACCCCCTTCTCGCCTCCGCCTTGCCGTTCCCCCGGGCGGGTCCCCCGCCCGTGGCGCCCCAGGCGCCCGTTCCCCCGTCGATTGGTGATCCGACGACCACAGTGTGCCAAAGCGCGACGCGTTTGTCTCTGCGGCGGCCGGGCGGTCCGCGAGGACGGCGCCACACCGGGTGCGCCGGCCTCCGCTCAGCCGCCGTGCGAGGCCGTCCAGCCGAGGAGCCGCTCGAGCGGCCAGGAGTTCACGACCTGGGATGCGTCTGCGCCCGCCGCGACTGCGAGCTCGGCGCCCACCCCCAGCCACTCGATCTGCCCGGGGGCGTGGGCGTCGGTGTCGACGGAGACGAGGCAGCCGGCCTCGACCGCCT
>JBOGGB010000316.1:0-5211 GCA_050743605.1 Acidimicrobiales bacterium | reverse complement strand
GACATGGTGTGGTCGGGCGTCTTCGACTCGCTTACACGACGGAAGTTCGACGTCTTCGTCGACTACTTCGCGACGGGCACCCAGCTCTACATCCCGACCTCTTCTGCCAGCACATACAAGAACGTCTCCCAGCTCTGCGGCAAGACGATCGCCGGTGAGACCGCGACGCTCTTCCAGGGGAACCTCACCCACGCGTTCAAGAAGATCTGCAAGAACGGGAAGGGCCTCACGTTCGTGAACTCCCCGGGCATCGCGCAGCAGAACCTGCTCCTCTCAGAGGGCCGCGCGCAGGCTTCGGTGGCAGGTCCCGAGATCATCGACCGCATGAAGGTGACGACACCTGGGAAGTACGTGGCGCTCGGCCCGGTCTTCTACCCGACCTACTACGGCGTCGTCCTGCACCACAGTGCGTTCGGCAAGCAGCTCGGGAAGGTCATCCGGCTCGCGGTCGACCACCTCATCAAGAACGGGACGTACCGCAAGATCCTGAAGCACTACGGCCTCGCGAGCCGTGCGGTGAAGAAGGCCACCATGACAAAGGGAAGCACCCAGTACTGATCCGCCCGGCTCGACGCGGCGGAGGGCCGAGAGAGACTGACCGGGGACGGGCGAGCGGGTGACGACGGCAACGGATCCGATGCCAGAGGATCTTCTGGCAGGCAGCGCGCAGGCGTACACGCTCGTGCGCAGGAAGCATCCGTGGCGCTTCGTCGCCGCGCTCGTCGTCCTCGTCGTCATCGCCCTCCTCGCATACGCGGCGGCGAAGGCTCAGGGCCTCCACTGGGGGGTGACGGGCCAGTTCCTCTTCAACGGCGCGATCCTGACGGGGCTCGTCCGCACGGTGTACCTGACCGCGGCCGCGATGGCGCTCGGGCTCGCGCTCGGTGTCGTCTTCGGGATCATGCGACTCTCGGTGAACCCGGTGTTGAGCGGCGTCGCGTGGCTCTACGTATGGGCGTTCCGCGGGACGCCGGTCATCCTCCAGCTCTTCCTCTGGTTCAACATCGCGCTGATCTTCCCGCACGTCACCATCCCCGGAGTGCTGCACGTGACCACGATCAAGGTCATGACCCCGTTCCTCGCAGCCCTCCTCGGCTTCGGGATCAACGAGGGCGCCTACATGAGCGAGATCATCCGGGGCGGCCTCATGTCGGTGCCTCCAGGCCAGACCGAGGCGGCCTTGTCGCTGGGTGCGTCGCACGGGTGGACGACGAGACGGATCATCCTGCCACAAGCGTTCCGCGTCATCCTCCCCGCGATCGGCAACGACACGATCGGAATGCTTAAGCTCACGTCACTCGCGGCGTTCATCTCGTACAACGAGCTGTTCGGGACGGCCGAGTCGATCTACTACTCCAACTCGGAGACGATCGAGCTCCTCTTAGTGGCAGGCGCGTGGTATCTGGCCATGTCCTCCGTGCTCAGCATCGTGCAGTACTACGTCGAAAGGAAGTTCGGTAAAGGGTTCGCCCGGGGGCGGCCGCAGACGCTCGTGGAGCGTGCCGTCGTCCGCGGATGGGTGAGGCTCCGACCGCGTGCCTGACGGACCGTCGAAGGGCGGGAGCCGCACCGTGGTCCAGTGCCACTCGGTCGCGAAGTCTTTCGGGAGCATCCGCGTCCTGAGGGGCGTGGATCTCGAGGTGAGGGAGTCCGAGGTGCTGTGCATCCTCGGACCCTCGGGGGCGGGAAAGAGCACGCTGTTGCGCTGCATCAACAACTTGGAGAGCATCGACGGCGGTTGGATCAAGGTGACAGACCAGATCATCGGCTACGAGCTCAGGGGGGGCAGGTTATACGAGCTTCCCGAGCGAGTGATCCGCCGCCAGCGTGGATTGTGCGGCATGGTCTTCCAGCACTTCAACCTCTTCCCTCACTTCACTGCGTTGCAGAATGTCATGTTGGGGCCGGTGGAGATCCTGAAGGAGACGCGAGGCGAGGTCGAGGCCCGAGCTCGCATCTTGCTCGACAGGGTGGGGCTGGCGACTAAGTTGTCCGCCTACCCAGCGCAGCTCTCCGGCGGTCAGCAGCAACGCGTCGCGATCGCGCGAGCGCTGGCGATGAACCCGAGAGTCATGCTCTTCGACGAGCCGACCTCCGCGCTGGATCCCGAAGTGGTGGGTGAGGTGCTCAAGGTCATGCTGGAGCTGGCTCAAGAGGGCCGCACGATGATCGTGGTGACCCATGAGGTCGGCTTCGCCAGGGAGGCCGCCGACCGGGTCGCTTTCATGTTCGACGGCCGGATCGCCGAGATCGGCCCGGCACGGAGCGTCCTCGAACACCCGAGCGAGGCACGCACGGCTGAATTCCTCTCCCATGTGCTCACCTGACCGGAACGCCGACGCGGTCGTCGTCGTCGACGAGATCGTCGACGTGGAGTCGTTGATCCAGGAGCTGCCACCAGATCTGGCTTCTGTCGTCCGCTCGGAGGCACGCATACCGACCGGACGAGGCATCGCCGCGCTGCTCGCGGGCCCCGGGGCCGAAGTGTCCGGGTCCGCGCTCGACCAGCTCCCCGACCTCAGAGTCGTGGTCGTGACGTCGATGGGATGGGACCACGTCGACACCGAGGCCGCGGCATCGCGCGGTGTCAGAGTGGTCGGAGTCGAGCCGTACTGTGTAGACGAGGTCGCTGAGCACGCGCTCGCATTGGTCCTGAACCTCTTGCGCGGCGTCTCGTCGCTCGACGCGGCGATACGGGCCGGATCGTGGGATCACGCGCCGATGGGAAGGTCGGTCCGCGGGGCGAGCCTCGGGATTGTCGGGCTCGGTCGGATCGGGTCCGCACTCGCATGGCGGGCGGCCGCGCTCGGCATGAACGTCTCAGCGTTCGACCCGGCCCTCGGCAGTCAAGCGATCGCGGTCGAAGAGCCGGGGGTGCGGATGGTGCGATCGCTCGATGCACTGGTCTCGAACAACGACGTGGTGAGCCTGCACGTGCCGCTCGACAAGAAGACCGATCGCTTGGTCGACGCTTCCCTGCTCTCCCGGTTTCGTCCAGGCAGCTATCTCGTGAACGTCTCCCGCGGAGACGTCGTCACAGAGGCGGCGTTGGGTCACGCGCTTCGAGAAGGGAGGATCGCGGGTGCAGCCCTGGACGTCCTGGTGAGCGAGCCCCCGGCAGCGGGCGATCTAGTGCTCGACTTCCCGCGTACCGTGATCACTCCCCATACTGCCTGGTACTCGGAGGCCGCAGTGGAGCGGGTGTCCAGAATGGCCGGCCGTACGCTCGTAGGGGCCCTCTCGACCGAAGCGCGCTCATGACGGACGTGTTCGAGCCCGCCAACGGAGGCGCCGCCCTCGTCGCTGCCCTGGAACGCAATGGGGTCGACACCGTCTTCGGCATCCCCGGGGTGCACAATCTCGAGATCTACCGGCACCTCTCGAGGTCCCCCATCACGCACGTGGCGGTCCGGCACGAGCAGGCGGCGGCGTACGCCGCCGATGGATATGCCCGCTCCTCGGGGAGGGCTGGAGTCTGTCTGACGACGAGCGGTCCCGGCATCACCAACGCGTGCACGGGGGCAGCGACGGCGTACGCCGACTCGATCCCGATGCTCCTGTGCTCCCCCGGACCGCCGATCGGCGCCGAAGGACTCGATCTCGGCCTGCTCCACGAGATGAAGGACCAGCATGGTCACATGGAGAGCCTGGTCATTGCCAGCGTCCGTCCCTCGAGCCCGGAGGAGATCGGAGAAGTCGTCGACGAGGCGTTCCGAGGTTGGCGAAGAGCGAGGAGACGTCCGGTCCACATCGAGCTGCCGATCGACGTCATCGAGGGGGCATGGACCTCCGATGCGGGTGCTGCGCGAGAGCTGGGCGGTGCGGAGGCCCTTCGGCTCCAGAGAGCCTTCGACGCCATGGCACCTCCTGCCCGCACTCGAGAACCCGCCAGGGCATTGGAGCGCGCGGCGCACCTGCTCGACACGAGCGGCAGGCCGCTGCTGGTCCTCGGCGGCGGGGCTCGGAGCGCCGCTGACGGTGCGGGCCGGCTCGCCGAACGCCTGGGTGCAATGGTGCTGACCACCGTGAACGGCAAGGGCACCATCTCCGAGCGCCATCCGCTGTCGCTCGGCGCTTCGATCCGCTTGCGTGGCACGCGGAGGCTGCTCGAATCTGCCGATGTCGTGCTCGTCTGTGGGAGCGAGCTCGGAGACTCGGATCTCTGGGACATCCCCATCCGCACCCAGGCGAGCGTGATCCGTGTGGACGTCGATCCACACCAACTGCAGAAGAACCTCGATGCCACCATCACCCTCTGCATGGATGCAGGAGCCGCCATCGACGCGCTTCTCGGGCGACTGGGTGTGCGCGACGCCGCTGCGAGAACAGCATCGGTGACCCGAGGCCCGTCGTTCCGGCGCCGGCGGGAACGAACAACTTGGGCGAGCACAGCCGAGAACCTCAGGGCGCTGCTGGCAGAGGAGGCGCTGGTCGAGGGTGCACCCTACGAGGTGATCAATCGGGAGCTCAGCGCTGCGCTACCTCCTGGGACGATCGTCGCTGGGGACAGCGCGCAGGTCTCGTACTTCGGCACCGTGCACTTCTGGCGTATGGACCGGCCCGGGCAGTTCCTGTACCCGGCCGGGTACGCGACGCTCGGGTACGGTCTCCCGGCGGCGATAGGCGCGATGCGCGGTTGCCCTGAAGTACCCGTCGTCACGCTGGTCGGGGACGGAGGCTTTCTCTTCAGCGCCCAAGAGCTCCTCACGGCAGTCGAGCAGCACCTGCCGCTTCCCGTCGTCGTAGTGGACAATCACGGCTACGCCGAGATCCGAGAGGGCATGCAGAAGCGTGGGATCGAACCGGTCGGGGTGGATCGTCCGGCCGTGGACTTTGCCGCCCTGAGTCGCGCGTTCGGAGGACGTGGTTATGCGGTGACAAGCGTGGACGAGCTCTGCACTCGGGTGGTGGACGCGATCGCGGCCGATGGTCCGACGGTCGTCAGCATCGAGGTGTAGGCCGAGTGCGCAGCGGGCGATTCCTTCACGCCCCGGGTACCCGCGCCATCGCGCGCTCCATACGGCGGTCAGGCACCAGCCATATCAGTGCGACCACGACGTACAACGCGAGGGCGATCCAGCGGCCTACGAACGCGAATCCGATCGCCGCTGCATAAAGGGCTGGAGACGCTTTCCCCTTCCAATCCCTGCCCACCGCCTCCCGCAGCTTCGAGCCTTGGCCCTGGTTGGCGATGATCGCCCACTGCAGGAG
>JBOGGB010000315.1:0-3588 GCA_050743605.1 Acidimicrobiales bacterium | reverse complement strand
GGAGAGGTCGCTACGAGAGTCGCGTGGAAGCGGGGATCGTGCAGCGGTATGAGCCCGCACACCTGCGCAGTGCCAAAGGGGCGATCGAGCTTCGACTTTCCCAGGTGTGCGGGAGCGAGACGCCTCCTCCGCTCCTCACTCATGAGCTTCTTGGACGGAAACTCCGACGTGCTCGACCGCCTCGTGAACGAGATGTACGCGAGGCGACCGTCCACGCGCGACGTCGAAGGCGCCTTCCGCGGCCAGAGCGGTGAGCCATATAACACCCGGTTCGCCTATCCCACTACGGCGCCACGCCCCCGCCTCCGAAGTGCCTTGCTTGAGACTTCCAGGCAGACGATGCGGCCAGTCCGTAGCGTTGAGGGGTCTGGTGGGCTGGTTCGCTAAGGGTGCTACGCCGCGACAGTCACCGAGATGAGCTGCGGAGTGCCGTGCTCCTCTGGGACCGGCTCACCGTCTGCTTCAAGCCCGGCGATGTGCGTTTCGATGGCCTCCACTGCCCGCTCTTGGCATTCCTCGATCGTCTTTCCGCGGGTGAAGCATCCCGGCAGCGCAGGAACGGTGACGAAGTAGCTCCCGTCAGATTCAGGCTCCACAACGATCGAGTAAGTACGCATCGCCTTCATCGTCTCACAGTCCGGTTCGCAGCTCGTCAGCGGTCACTCCCGCCTGGCTCAGAATCGACCGGAGCAGGCCCGGTCCGAGCGTCTCTCCGGCGTGCACCGGTACCGTCACGCGGCCGCTACGAGTAGGGTGCTTGAGCTGGACGTGTGATCCACGCTGCACGACCACCATCCAACCGAGCTTCTGAAGCGCCCGAATGACTTGGCGGCCCGTGCACCGTGGGAGCGGCGGCATGTCACCACGGTAGGCGGTGCCTGTAACAGCACCCTCAGCTCTGACAGCACCCCGTAGCGTGTTCCCCATGAAGACCTCTCGGCTCCGAGTGACGATGAGGGAAGTCGAGCCAACGGTGGTGCGGGTCCTCGACGTACCTGAAGGTGTCCTACTTCCCGAGCTGCACGATCTTCTGCAGGCCGCCCTCGGCTGGACGGACTCGCACCTGCATCAGTTCGTTGCGGACGGCATTTGCTACGGGATGCCCGACCTCGACGGGCCCGACGACGAGCTCGACGAGTCGGGCGTGACGCTCCGTGCGCTGCCTGATCGCTTCGACTACCTCTACGACTTCGGCGATGGCTGGGAACACGAGGTGGTGGTGGTCGGCCCGGGCGGGGATCGGCCCGGGGTCGTCGCCGGGGAGGCCGCCTGCCCTCCAGAAGACGTCGGCGGACCGCATGGCTACGCCGAGTTCCGCCAGGTGATGGCCGATCCCGAGCACCTTGAACGTGACCGGCTTCGGACCTGGGCGGGGCGCTGGCACGACGGCTTCGACCTGGACGCCGCCGACCTGCTTCTCCGCCAGACCGTCGGCATGGTGCCCGCGCCGGTTCGGCTCGTGTTCGGGCTGGCCGCCGACGGGGTGAAGCTGACGCCGGGCGGCCGTCTCCCGCGTGCCGTCGTGCGCCAAGTCCAGGAGTGCTATCCGAGCTGGCAGCTGACGGAGAGTCCAGCCTCGCTCGAGGAAGGTCTGCCGCCGCTGGCTGCGCTGCACGAGCTCTTACGTCACGTCGGCCTTCTTCGCTTGCGCAAAGGCGTCCTCGGACCCACGCGAGCCGCCACTGCCGATGTCGAGGTGATCCGGCGCCTGCGGTCGTGGTTCGGCCCCGACGACAGCTTCATCTCGGTCCTCGCCGGAGAGGGTCTAGCCAGCCTCGTTGTCGACGGAACCTGCCGACTCGAAGCGCTGGCTCCTCGACTGCTCCCCCGGCTCGGCGATGGTTGGGTCACCAGCCAGGGACAGCGGCTCGATGAGCGTCGAATCCGCCACGAGCTGTACCTCCTCGAGTCAGTCCTCGTCGGCCTCGACCTCATCCAGACTGACAAAGGAGCATGGACGGCTGGTCCTTCCGCTCTCTGGCTACTCCCGCGCGCCACGGCCTTGGCCCACATCTGGTCGGACGGACATCCGTCGACCTGAGGTGCCCGACGGGTCAGTGTGCTGATTGCCGCACTCCCCCGAACAGGGCCCACTGTGGGAAGCGCCTGCCGGCTTCGGTCGATGATCTTCGGGGACGGTGGGCGCTGCTCGCCTGTCTCACCAGGCGTCCCGTTCACGGAAAGCCAGGAGAGCCCCGCCGTTCGTTGTCAATCGGGCTCATGACCCCGACCGCGTTTCCGTCGGGGTCTTGGACAACCGCAAATCTGGCTCCCCAGAAGGCGTCGTAGGGCTCTTGCTGGCCCCGATAGCCGGCACCGACTAGATCGGCGTAGATCTCGTCCACTCGCTGTCTGCTTGTAACCGTGAAGTTGAGCACCCCCATGCCTCCGTCCCATCCGCGATCCCAGTGGCGAGCGAACTCCACGCTGTCGAAGTCGATATCAATGCCTCCCGATGCCTCTACGGAGCGGTGGTGCTCCTGGAAGTCAGGAACCGTGTCGGGGATGGTGAGGCCAAGGCGCTGGTAGAAAGCCACAGTCGACGCCATGTCCTTGGACACCAAGTTGAACTGGGTAGGCACTGGGTTGTTCGTCACGCGCTCCATCCTCCTCGTTTGCAATCCCGCGGGCAAGGAACTCCGACGAGATTGCCGCGCTCCCGGCGTACTGGGCGACGCAGGATACGATCTTCGACGAACTTTCGGAGACACCCCCCTTCTCGCGCGCACCATCTGATTGCGTGCCCCTCAGCGTCGACGACCCACCAGGTCGAACACCCGGCTGAGCTGACGGTACGGATCGGTGCGGGCGGCGCGAAGTTCGACTTGCGCCAATGCCCGAACTTCCTCGTCCTGGGCGTCATCTACATCCAGCCAGTCCGCGAAGAGCCATACGCCGTACCACGTGCTCGGCGTCACGTCATGGCCGTACAGCCGTCGCGACAGTGGGCGTTGAGCGCCATGACGGAAAGCAGGCCTCCTGGTGCAAGGCGGTCGCACAATGCGCCGAGCAGTGGCTCGGGGCTGGACTGGTACATGAGCACGCCGTGGCAGCACACCGCGTCGAACTGTCGGTCCGAGGTCGGATCCGACTTCGGACTGCGGGCTCCTCGACCGCCAAGCGGTCCTTCGCCTTGGCCAGCATTCCCGCCGAGGAATCAAGAATGGTGACCCCATACTCAGCGCGCGCCAGCGGGAACGACTGGGTGCCGGCACCCCCGCCGACATCGAGCACGCGAGCAGGTGGCGGAGGAAGATGCTCGGCGAGTTGTTGGTGCAAGACGTACGTCCGGACGTGACCCTTGGCCGTCGCGTACGCATCGTCGGTGAAGGCGTCGGCCAGGCCAGCCCAACTGCGGTCGTCCATGGCCCCATCATGTCCCTCCCGGCGCGGCGTAGAGAACGCGGCGAGAATCCGGTGACGATGAGGTATTGACTCCCGGCCGCCGTTCGGGGGCAGCCGGGGCTGGTGGCAAGCCCGACGTTGTGGGCGAGGGCTGCACTACCGACGACACCTGGCAAGCTTGACTCGTGTTCGAACGCTTCACCGACCGGGCACGGCGCGTACTTGTGCTCGCACAAGAAGAAG
>JBOGGB010000314.1:0-4825 GCA_050743605.1 Acidimicrobiales bacterium | reverse complement strand
CCCGGCGCCGCGGAGCGCGGCTGGCGCCAGATCCTGGCCGGCCGCGTAGCTCGCGGCGCTGCTCGGAACGCCCACGATCGAGACCCGCCTCACGCGGAACACCTTCCCAGGAGCGTGTCACCCGCCGACACCGCTTCCGACGGTCGTGGGTCCAGGCTGGCGATCATGTCGAGCAGGGTCGACCCCTCGCATGCCGAGGGCCTCATCGTGGGTGAGGCCTGACCCGTACCCACGACCAAAGACAGGCTGGCGAAGGCGGCCGTGGCACCGGAATCTTCGGCCGAGCCTTCCAGCCACCCAACCACCTGACTCTCTCGTTCGCCGATCGTCACGACCACGACGCTAAGTCAGCGCCGTCGGCGGTGTCGTCAGTCCCTGGATGCAATTTCGGCGCCCCGGTCATCCGCCCGATGTAGACGGGTCAGCCTGGAGAACGATCGAACCGACCGTCGCTGCCAAGCCGGTGGCGTGACACTCTTTGCCGTCAGACGGGCGATTCTTCTCGACGCGAGCCGGCTGTGACCGCATCGCAGTCGGTGGTGGTAACGAGGCCGACCCTGTGAAATGCTCCCGAGTTGCCCACATACAGCTCGTGGTAAGCCTCGACGACCAGCTCGTAGGAGTGCTCGATCATCCCTCGCAGCTCGTCGAGCGAGACCGAACCGTCCAAGTCGACGCTCTTCCAGTGACACCCCCGGCGACCCGTACCCGGGCTGTCCACTCACCAGGCGAAGGGTGGCGAGTGGGACCACGTCGGGGCGCGGCTGTCGGACAGCGAGCGGTCGTCTCTCGGAAGCGGCCCCTCGATGCACGAGGACACGCATCGCAAGCTGTACGTGGCCTGCACCCGGACACGATGGCGAACCGTCGAGGTGGAGCCCAACTCCGCATGAGCGCCCGCTCCGAATGGCCGAGATCACCATTGAGCCCGACGATCACAACGGCACCAGCATTCGCATCAACCGAACGGGATTTTCACTGCTCGCTCCAACGTCGACGCAGCGATCCTCCTACGGGATCGGTGTGAGCTGATCAGAAGTCGACCGGGGAGGAATTACTGTTGGTCCGACGTCGATGCTCGGCTCGCGTCGCGCGAGGACTCGTCCGAGCCGAGACGCGGTCTCCCGATCGGCCCGCTCGAGCGCGTGCGCGTAGACCCGCAACGTCATCGAAGCGTCCCGATGTCCCACACGACCGGCAACCGTGCGAACGTCGGTGCCCCCGACGAGACTCGTCGTCACCATCCAGTGACGGAGGGAATGCAGGTGGACTTCGGGCATGTCGAGCAATCGGCAGAGGCGCCCGACAGCCTGGGTCACGCTGTCCGGGCGGATCGGCTGTTCGCCGACGACATCCCCCGCAAACACGAATCCGTCCCGCGGCATGGTCGTTCCCACTACTCGGCAGCGTTCCTCACAACGCCGGCGGTGCTGCTCGACGATCGCCATCGCGAGGTCATCGAGTGACACCGAGCGGGTCTGATGCGTCTTCGTCGGCTTCAGGGTCCAACCGGCCACTCCCCTGGGCCAATCGAGAGATCCGCTGACACGGACGACCGACCGGTCAGTGTCGAAGTCGGTCCAGCGGAGCGCGCAGAGCTCCCCGCGCCGGGCGCCGGTCACCGCGGCGAGGGCGACGAACGTCGCCAAGTCGGGATTGGACGCTTCGGCGGCCGCCAACAGGTTCTGGACTTGGTCGAGGGTTGGTACCGCGGCCTCGGGCGGACGCAGCGGTGGCGGGCTGGCTCGCCGGGCCGGGTTGTCACGCAACCACCCCCACTTCACGCCCTGCTGGAGCGCCGCGGCGAGCAGGCTGTGCCGGTGATGGACCGTGTTGGGACCGAGACCGGATCGCAGCCACTGCGCGTAGAGCCGATCGAGATCGGACGGTTTCAACCGGTCGAGGCGCATCGATCCGACAGTCGGCTTGATCTCCTTCTCACTGAGACGCCGGTATTCACGAATGGTCGACGGCGCCCTGCCGATCGCTTCCAGGTGCTCGATCCATCGGTCGATGAGCGTGCCGAGGGCGGCAGCGGTCCCTTCGTGCCTTCCGTCGTCGACGTCGGTGATCAACCTCGCGAGCTCGCGTTCAGCGGCACGCTTGGTTCCATCGAACGCGCGGCTCACGAAGCGCTGGCGACCGGTGACAGGGTCGCGGCCGGCGTACACGCGCAGCCGCCACTTGCCTGGTCCGCGCTCGGTCAAGTTGCCTCGCACGCAACAGAGTTGACCAGAAGTTGACCACGTGGTCAAGAGCGCACTCTCAGTGAGAGTTCCTAAGCCTCTGACCAGGACCTTTGTGCGCCCCCGGCAGGACTCGAACCTGCGACGCACGGTTTAGGAAACCGACGCTCTATCCTCTGAGCTACGGGGGCAGGGGCTGGCGGGGATACGGCGATCGCAGTTCGCGAGTTGCGCTCGCTCAGCCGGGGTCAGCCAGTAGCAGGCTACTACTGCGCTCCCACAGCGCAGCTCGTGGATCGCGACCAGGCACGGCGTCACGTCCACGCGTACCCCGCGGTGTGGCCTGGTGGGTACTACACGATCCCAGCACGCGCACCTCCTCGAGGGAGTGGGCGCGGTCGCGGAGGACTGCTCCGCGCTCAGCGGTGTCCGGGATCATCTCGACAACGGCCGCGCCGCAACGAGGCTCGCTCGCCGGGGGGCGCCGCGCTCCCGAGCCGATCCGAGCCAAGGCCCGAAGAGTCCACGCGGCCGAGGTCACCACGCCCCGCGGGCGCCTGACCCACGACGAGCTCGGGGACGACCCTCGAGGCCGATCTCCTCGCGCAGGCACGCGGGCGAGCGATTCTGCGACCCTGTCTTCGGCGATCCGGCGGAACTCTTCGTAGTGCATACACGCAGCCTGACGATTGCGGCCGAGCGCGAACAGTGGCAGACTTGCCCATGTGCGAAAGAATTCTGCCACATCTGTCTCATCTGCCACATCTGGCAATCGGCAGGAGCCCGGTGAGCGACACCGAGTGGCCATCCTCGTCCACCAGGGCTTGTCGACCTTGGAGTTCGGCGTGGCGTGCGAGGTCTTTGGCTACGACCGCTCCCATCTCGGGATGCCCTGGTACGACACGCGCGTCGCCGGCGTGGTCCCCGGCCCGATCGAGACCCAGCTCGGGTTCTGCGTCGAGGCGCCGTACGGGCTCGAGGCCGTCGACACCGCGCAGACGGTGATCGTGCCGCCCGCCGATCCGGCTGAGCCCTCCCCGGCGAGCCGTCCCGGAGCGCCGCCGATCATCGACGAGAGACTGCTCGACGCGCTCCGGGCCGCTCACGCGCGTGGAGCCCGTGTCGCCTCGCTTTGCACCGGTGCGTTCCTGCTCGCACGAGCAGGCCTGCTCGACGGTCGGCGCGCCACCACGCACTGGATGCATGCGGCGGACCTGGCCACGCAGTTCCCGGCCGTCGACGTCGATCCGAAGGTCCTCTACATCGACGAGGGAGACATCCTCACCTCGGCCGGGTCCGCCGCGTCGCTCGACCTGTGCCTCCACATCGTACGCAAGGACTTCGGAGCAGAGATCGCCAACACCGTGGCTCGCTCCCTCGTCGTGCAGCCTCACCGTGACGGCGGCCAGGCCCAGTTCGTGGACATGCCGCTTCCCTCCTGCGACGGAACGGACATGCTCTTTGCGACGTTGGAGTGGGTCCGCGCGCATCTCGACGAGAATCTGAACGTGCCACTGCTCGCCGAACGCGCAGCCATGAGCCCGCGGACCTTCGCGCGCCGGTTCCGCGCGGCCACGGGGTCGACTCCCCACCGATGGCTGCTGCGCCAACGCGTGCACCGCGCGCAGCGCCTCCTCGAGACCACGGACCACACCGTGGACTACGTGGCCAGCCTCTGCGGGATGGGGACCGCAGCGAACCTTCGGCTCCAGTTCCTCGCGGAGGTCGGCACCTCGCCGGGGGCGTACCGCCGCACGTTCGCCCAGTCCGTCCGTACAGCATGAGCACCGGCGTGCCGCGACCGCTCACGGACCTCGGGTGAACCATCCCTCGGAGTACGACGCTCTCTCCTCCGTGGCCCGCATGCGCTCGCCGAATCGCCGCCGAACGTCGAACCGCCCCCCGTGGCACTCGCAGTCACAGAGGCCGCCCGGGCATGTGAGGTGACGCCGATCTGCGCACTGCCGGCTCAGGCTCGCCCGCGCCGAGGTGACGACTCGAAGGGGGACGCGCACGACGCCGTCTCGTCGTGAACGTCTTGAACGTGCCCGACGGGCCGAGGCATCGAGCCTCTCGACCCGGTCGCGCTCGAACTGCGCTGCATCCCCGAGCAGCATTCAGACCACCCCGTTTCGGTAGAGCTTCGTGACCGGTACGCCCAGCACGTCGGCCATCTTTCGAATGAGGTCGGGCCGCCGCTTCAGGAGCCGGCGGCCCACCTCGATGTCCGTGAGGTACTGACGTGAGATCCCGACTGCACCTGCGAACTGCTCGACCGTCCAGCCTCGCACGATCCGCTCCTGACGGAGGAAGGGGCCGTCGACGGCGAGCAGGAGCATACGGCTATGGTAGTGCGTCACTTTGCGTCAGTCAATCCTCACGCACTTTCGTCTCACAATTATGTGCCTGATCAGGGGATCGTCTGAAGCTCGGCGACGGTTGGTGCGTCGCAGTGCATCGTGCGTCGTGCATTGACGACGCACATAAACGCAGTCAGGCTGGTGGGATGGCGGAGGAAGCGCAGCCGTGGCAGGCAGTGGGCGAGTACGTGAAGCAGCGCCGAGAGGCGATCCCGTTGCGTCGCCGGGAGGCCGACCGCGCCTCGGGGGTGAAGGAACCGACGTGGAGGAGGCTCGAGG
>JBOGGB010000313.1:0-8698 GCA_050743605.1 Acidimicrobiales bacterium | reverse complement strand
TACCTTGCGGATGCTGAGGTCGCTCTCGGCGTTCGCCGCAGCGAGCAGCGCCCTGGCGGCGGCGATGAGGTCGTCGCGAAGGCGCTCCCCTTCGCCGCGCCGATTGCGCGCCCTCACCGGTTGGCCTGGGCCTGTCCGGCGTGCCATTGCGGGCCTCCCTTGCATAACTAGACGTCTGTCTATAGACTACTGTATACCAACGAGGAGGTACCGCCATGACCCGAACGAGCGTCACCCGCGTCACCCACAGCTGCCATCTCATCGAGATCGGGGGGCGGACGTTCCTCACCGACCCGTGGTTCAGCCAGCGCCCCGCCTACCACCAGGGCGAATCCATCGCCCTCGGTGTCGCCGAGCTCCCGAGGCTCGACGGCGTGCTCATCACCCACCACCACTACGACCACTGCGACCTGGCGGCGTTCGCCGCCTATCGCGACCACCACGTGCCCCTCGTCGTCGCCGGCCCGGTCGAAGCGCGCGCGCAGAAACGGGGCTTCGACGATGTCAAGGCCCTTTCCCCGTGGGAGCACGTCGAGATCGGCGGCGTCACCATCACCGCCGCACCCGGCAAGCACGGTGTCTACGAGGTGACCTTCGTCCTGCAGGGTGGGGGCCACACGATCTACTTCGCGGGCGACACCATGGTAATCCCCGAGCTCTATGAGCTGCCCGAGCGCTTCGGCCACATCGACATCGCTCTCCTGCCGACGAACGGGCTCCAGATCCGTCCACAAATGAACAAGCAGGTGGTAATGAACGCCCAAGAAGCGGCCGAACTGACGAGCGTGCTCAAGCCCGACCTCGCCATCCCGCACCATTACGCCTTTACCGGCGGATGGTTCGCCGATCACTTCATCACGAAGGGCAACCGCGACCCACACCCGTTCGCCGAGGCGACCAAGCACCTCGCACCCGAAACGACGGTGCGGATCGTCGACCCCGGAGAGACCGTCGTCCTGTGACGTCCGGTCGAGCTCGGCCGAGGCGTTCCGACCCCTTCGACGCTCACGTTGCGGACGAGTTCGTCGCCTACGACGCGGGCACAACGCCAGCGACAGTGGCCGAGAGTTCGACAGTCGCTCTCCCCGACCGCTCCCGGCTTCACCAGCGGACTACCAAGCGACTGAAGGCCGGGCTCTCACCGTCCCATAATCGCGCAGCCATCGAGCAGCCGGACTCGCTCCGAACGCCGGGTCGCGGGCAATGTCTCACGACGGCCGAGCTGCACTGTGCCGGAGCCCCGGTAGTTCACCACCTGACGCCGGGATCGCGTCAGAGCTATGTGCGCCGTCATCCTTGGGCGGTGTGGCGCGGGCGGCGACGGTCCGGGGCTCAGCTCGCCTTGCGGATGGCTGCGCCCATCCGCTCCACCGCTTCGGCGAGCACGGTGGCCGACGCGGCGAAGTTGATGCGAGCACAGCGCTCGCCCCCGGCTCCGAAGGTAGGGCCCGAGCTGAGCAACACTCGGGCGTGCTCGAGGAACCAGGCAGCCGCACCGACCCGAGCGCTGGCGTCGCCACGGGCCCCGTCGCCGCCGACCGCTGTCACCCAAGGCAGGTCGCCGAAGTCGAGCCACGCCAGGTAGGTCGCCTCCCCTTGAGTCCACCGCACCGACGGCAAGTGGGCCGCCAGCAGGTCGCCCAGCAGCGTTCGGTTGCGATCCAGACCGCCGAGCACCGCGTCCAGCCACTCCTGTCCATGGCGCAAGGCGGCGGTGTGGGCAAGCACACCGAGGTGGCTTGGACCGTGGCTCACCTCTTCCGGCAGTCGGGCGAGGTCGTCGGCGGCGTCCGTTCCGGCGAAGGCGACCGCCGCCTTCAAGCCGGGCAGGTTCCACGCCTTGGACGCGGAGGCGAGGGCGAAGCCGCGGGCTCCGCCGGGGACGGCCAGGTAGGAGGTGAAGTTCGCTCCGGGCAGCACGAGAGGTGCGTGGATCTCATCTGCCACGACACGCACCCCGGTGGCCTCTGCAGCGACCGCCACCCCGGTGAGCTCGTCGGCTGAGTGGACCGTACCCGTCGGGTTGTGGGGGTTGCAGAGAAGGAAGGCGACCGGCCCCTCGGCAGCTGCCGCAGCGAAGGCGCCGGCGAGCGCAGGAAGGTCCAAGCGTCGATCAGCCGTGAGCGGCACCTCGACGACCCGCCGACCGAGGTGCTCGGCGAACGCGTAGAAGGGCGGGTACACGGGCGGGGTCACGATGACGACGTCACCAGGTCCAGTGACGAGCTTGAGTAGCTCGACCGCCCCGAGCATGACGTCGGCGACCACGGCGCTGCGGGCTGGCTCGAAGCCGCCGAATCCCCAACGTTGCGCAGCGAAGGCGGCGTAGGCTTCGGCGTACCCCGAGCCAAAGGCATACCCGGTGTCTCCTCGGTCGAGTGCATCGCGCAGCGCCTCGAGGATGGGGCGTTCCGGCATGACATCCATCTCGGCGACCCACAATGGCAGCACGTCGGGATCGACCGCTCGCCACTTTGCGCTCATGCGCTGCCGGAGCTGATCCAGAGTCAGGTTGAACGGCGGTGCGTCGACAGCCATCGCAGGGACGCTACCCCTGACCGCCCCGCCTCGACCGGCGCGCAATCAGCAATCCGTCCGCAGTCCGCCGGTCGGACAATGTCCCCAAGCAAGTTGGTTGGACGCTTGGTCGGTCGAGCGTGCCGGTGCCCTCACGTCTTGGAGCCAGCACGCTTGGCGAGGATCCCCATTAACTCGTAGATGAGGTTGGCAGCCGCGAGCGCGGTCAGCTCGGCATGGTCGTATGCAGGCGCCACCTCGACGACGTCGCCACCGACCACGTTCAACGTGTCAAATCCTCGGAGGATCAGCTGGAGCTCGCGAGTGGTCAGCCCCCCGGGCTCGGGAGTCCCCGTGGCAGGGGCATGCGCGGGATCGAGCACGTCGATGTCGATGCTCACGTAGACGCATCGGTCACCCACGCGCTCTCGGATTCGGGCGATCGCGTCGTCGACGCCCTTGGTCGCGATGTCGACGGTGCTGATCGTCGCGAAGCCGAGCTCCGCGTCCTCCACCAGGTCGAGGGGCGCATAGATCGGGCCACGGATCCCGACGTGCGCCGAGGAGTCCAGCGCGAGGTGTCCCTCTTCGACGGCTCTGCGAAACGGGGTCCCGTGCGTGTATGGGGCGTCGAAATAGGTATCCCAGGTGTCGAGATGCGCGTCGAAGTGCACCAGGGCCACCGGACCGTGCCGGGCTGCGGTTGCACGGAGGAGCGGCAGCGCGATCGTGTGGTCGCCCCCGATGGCGACGAGGTAGTCGACCTTCTGGAGCACTGCGGTTGCGGTCTCTTCGATCGCGTCGATCGCCTCGGTGATCGAGAAGGGGTTAGCCGCGGCGTCACCGGCGTCAGCCACCTGATGCACGTTCCAGGGCTGCACCTCGAGGAAGGGATGGTAAGGGCGGAGGAGCTTCGAACCCATTCGCACGGCGGATGGCCCGAACCGCGCTCCGGGCCGGTAGGAGACCCCCGAATCGAACGGGACACCGAGCACCCCGACAGCGGCACGGTCTACCTCGTCGAGGCGCGGGAGACGGGCAAACGTGTCCGGTCCCGCAAAGCGAGGGATGCGGCGGGCGTCTGGCGGCCCGATGGGCGGCTTGTTCACGTCACGTCACGTCCTCCCGGAATCCGCGAACGGCCACCTTACAAGGGGTTCCCTCCTCGCGCGCAGGTCGACGGTTATCAGTCATTTCCCGCCACGCGTGGCGCCAACTCCAGCCTGTAGTCCTCCTTCACGACCTCCAAGTGCGTCCATGCTTCGATGCTGTCCACGCCCGGCAGTGCGCGGATCCGGTCCGTCTCGGTGACCACCGCGCCCGGTGAGGCGACGAGCAGCGTGGCGATGGCGTCCCAACGACCGACGGTGAGCGACAGGTAGCTCACCGAGGAGAGCGCAGCGAGAGCGGTGACGGCTGCGTCGGCGCGCCGCAGGCGCAATCCGAGCCCGCACATCTGCGTCAACCCCGCGTGACCAGGGGTTGCGATTGCAGTGACGCGGACGACGCCGGAGGCGATGAGAGCCTGGACCCGTGCCCGCGTGGCCGATGGTGAGCAGTTGACGGCGCGGCCGAGGCGGGCGTAGGGAATGCGCCCCTCCGCTTGGAGGATGTCCAGGATGGACCGGTCGAGGTCGTCGATCCGTGGGATGTGGGACGGTGGCGTGGGGCTTGCACGATCCTTGATGCGCTGGGTGTAGGTGGCCGCTTCGACATGGTGGACTCCGTCCACGGCCTTCACCCGACGGATCAGCTCGTGCAGCGCGGGCATGTCGGCAGCCCGCACCTCGGCGATCAGTGAAGCCCTGCCGGCGACGATCGAGACCAGCGGCGTGGTCGGCAGGAGGGCGATCGCCTTTGCGACGTCAAGAGCGGACCCTGACACGAATACGGATAGGTGGGCGAAGGCATGCACCCCCTGGACGGCGGGATCCACGACGCCGACCACGTGGAGTGCCCCACGCGCGAGGAGGCGCTCGTAGCGAGACCGAACCGTGGCGCGGGACAAGCCGAGCGCACCGGCAACCGCCTCCATCGGCGCCCGTCCGTCCAGCTGGAGCTCGCGGATGAGGCGCTGGTCCAGATCGTCGAGGTCGCCGAGGTCGCCGGGAGGGAAGGTCATGGTAAAGAAGTCCGTTCACTCCGAGCTGCGCGCGAAACTGCGAACGTGAAGTCGTTTCTGATCAAGTTCACCGTTGATTCGCTCGTGAGCTGCATCCTATCCGCGCGAAGATGCGGTGTCTCAGGACCTGAAGAGTAGATGCGAGGGATTGACAGCTTCCCCGCCGCTCTGCAATATGCGGCCACCGCACGGTCCGGGGGGAGCATGGCGATTCGAGGAAAGCTCGAGGCGGAGATGGCTCGTGGCATCGTCCATCGGCCGACAGGTTCGCCGCGAAGATGACGTCGGTCGCCGACCCGGGTCATGCAGAGCTGCTGGGAGGTATCGACTCCCCGCCGCGCACCAGCAATGGACGGTCCAGTGCCGCGGCAAAGGCGTTGGCGGATCGCTGGGTCGACGATCACCGCCAGCTCCTGTCGGAGTGGCACCGGGTCATCTGGGATCTTGCCGAGCCCGCTTGGCGCGAGTACCAGTCGGCCGCGTGGTACGTCGAACGGCTGCGTGCCGAAGGCTTCGAGGTCGAGGTGGGGTCGGCGGGCATGCCCACCGCCTTCTGCGCTCGTTGGTCCAATGGCCCGGGTCCGACCGTCCTGACCTACGCCGAGTACGACGCCGTGCCCCGGAACTGTCAAGCAGCGACCACCCGCAACGAACCACGCTCGGGGCTCAGCCGCTTTGCGCCCGGGCATACGGACCCTCACTCGGCCCTTGGCATCTCGGCGCTCGCGGGAACGCTCGCGGCGAAGCAGGCGATGGAGGAGACCGGCTCGAGCGGGACGCTCGTGCTGACCGGGGAGCCCGCGGAGAAGGTCCAGGGCTCCAAGGTGGTTCACGGCCTTCAGGGCTACTACGACGACGTCGACGGCATCGTGAGCTTCCACCCCTTCTATATGTTGCCGCTATGCAACACGGTGGTCTGGGACACTCATTGCGCCGCCTACTACTCACGTATCTACACCTTCGTCTGCGATCGCCCTGAGACGTGGGGTCGAGCGGAACGAACGCCGATCGCAGCGTCACATTCGGCCGCTCGCGCTCCCGGTGCCAATGCCGCACTTTCGCTCATGTTGTCCGCCACCAACGCGACTCGGGAATCGATGCTCCCCGCGTTCGGCGGTTGGTCACTCTCCGACGCGATATTGACTGCTGGGCAGGCGACTGCCGACAACCTCCCGGCCTCGCTCGCGCAGATCCAGTACTCCTGGCGCACCCCCGACGTGCAGGCGGCTGACAGAGTGCTCGCGGTGCTCGATGCCAACGCAGCCGCCGCGGCCACTGCCACGCACTGCGAGCTTGCCACGCGGTGGGTCGCCCGCAACCGCCCCGGCATTGCCAATCACGTGCTGGCAATGGTCGGGTGGGAGAACCTCGCGCGCGTCGGTCCTCCGCGTTGGGGACCCGACGCGGCGGCAATCGCCAACGAGCTGCGGGCTGCTCTGGGGGCGGGCCCCGTCGACCGGCCGTGGCTGCCGGAGACCGAAGCGCTCGTCAATCCCGAGGAGGCCGAGCGTCGCCTGAGGGAGCTCGTGCCGTCCTGGCAGACCAACTGGACCTCCGACGATTACACGGAGATGACCTGGTACGCCCCTACCGTTCGCCTCTACATCGCCAGGCCGGCTCTGGATCCCGCCGACCTTCCCGGCGCGGTTCCGAACTGGGTGATGAACGCCCTTGGGGGGATCCCCGCCACCATCGATCCCATGATCGTGTGCGCTGCCAAGGTGATCGCCGGTACCCTCCTCGACCTCCTTGTCGACACCGAAGCCCTCTCTGATGCGCGCTCCGAATGGGAGGAGCGCCTTGCGCGATCGCCTCTTCCGCCACTGCTGCCGACCGACTTCCGAGCTCCTGTCGACTACCGCTGGCCCGAGTACATCACGACTCCGAGAGGCAGGGAGTGGTGGATTCCCTCGAACGCTGATTTCTAAAGAGAAGCGAGCCGAGAAACCTCGCAGAGAAAAGAGGAGGGACGAGCAATATGGCGCGGGAAGCACAGAAGGAGAGCTCCGAAGAGCTCCAGCGCGGAGTCAGTTTCCAGCAGAGCGGCTCTTCGAGAGCCCGATGTGGGGGGAGGTCCTCCCCCAAACGGAGGACTGCGCCGGTGCGCGTGACCGGATGGCTCTCTGCCTTCCTTGCGATCGCGATGGCGGTCTCGGTCGGCACGGTCGCCTCAGCCGCTGCCAGCTCCAGGCACAAGAAGCAGTCGGCGCTCTACAAGCTCCTCCCAGCCAAGATCCGATCGAGCGGCACTCTCGTCCAGTACGTGACAGACATCTTTCCGCCGATGGCCATGGCAACTCATACAGGTAGCAGCGCGACCGGGGTCGACCTCCTCTTGTCAGAGGCAGTGGCAAAGGTCATCGGGGTCAAGCTCGAGACTCACATCGTGACGACATTCTCAGAGCTCTTCCCTGCGATCACAACCGGAAGGGCCCAGATGGAGTTCACCGCCACCTTCGACTCCCCCACACGATACAAGCTGGACTATTTCGTGGATTACTTCCGTACCGGCACCCAGCTCTACATTCCCAAGAGCGAAGCGAGCACGTACAAGAAGGTCGCACAGCTCTGTGGCCACACGATCGCAGGTGAGACGGGGACGCTCTATCAGCCGAACCTGACGGCTGCGTTCAAGAAGATCTGCAAGGGTGGTACTGGCCTCAGCTTCGTGAACGTCCCGGGCATTCCCGAGCAGAACACTGAGATGAAGGAGGGGCGCGCACAGGCTGCTGTCGCAGGGCCCGAGAGCGTCGACTACCTCCAGATCACCAATGCTGGTCAGTACCAGCGGATCGGCCCAACCTTCTACCCCACGTACTACGGCGTCACCCTCCCCAACAGCGCCTTCGGGAAGCAGCTCGGCCACGTGATCGCACTGGCTCTCGACAAGATGATCAAGAGCGGCGCCTACCTGAAGATCCTCAAGAAGTACGACGTCCAGAGCCAAGCCGTCAAGACTGCGACGATCAACAAGGGCACGACACAGCCGTGAGGGAGCGGCGAAGGCATTGACGCAGCACGGCGGTCATGGCGCACGGCGACGGACTTCGGGCAACGGTGGGTCGACCGCCGAGGTCACGTCCGTATCAGAGACGCCGCCTGGGGATGGCCGTGCAGCCACATACGAGATCGTCCGTCGACGGCACCCCTGGAGGGTCGCCTCCGCGGTCGTGGTTCTCGCGCTCCTGGGCCTACTCGCCTACGGTGCCGCCAACGCTCGCCAGCTTCACTGGGACGTCACCGGTCACTACCTGTTCAACGAGGCGATCCTCACCGGGGCCCTAAGAACTGCGGAGCTCACGGCAACCGCCATGCTCCTCGGCCTCGCGCTCGGGGTGGCCTTCGGGATCATGCGCTCGTCGCGCAACCCGGTCCTCAGCGGTGTGGCCTGGCTCTACGTCTGGGCATTTCGAGGGACGCCGATCATCCTGCAGCTCTTCCTCTGGTTCAACCTGGCGCTGATCTTCCCTCACATCGACATCCCGGGAGTCTTGTACGGGACAACCGTGAAGATCATCACCCCTTTCCTCGCAGCCCTTCTCGGGTTCGGGATCAATGAGGGGGCATATATGAGTGAGATCATCCGCGGCGGCCTGCTGTCGGTGCCGCCAGGCCAGACCGAAGCGGCCTTGTCGCTGGGTGCTTCGCACGGGTGGACGACGAGGCGGATCGTCCTGCCGCAAGCATTCCGCGTCATCCTCCCCGCGATCGGCAACGACACGATCGGGATGCTGAAGCTCACTTCGCTCGCGGCATTCATCTCGTACAACGAGCTGTTCGGGACGACCGAGTCGATCTACTACTCGAATTCGGAGACGATCGAGCTGCTCTTAGTGGCAGGTGCGTGGTACCTGGCCATGTCCTCTGTGCTGAGCATCGTGCAGTACTACGTCGAAAAGAAGTTCGGTAAAGGGTTCGCTCGGGGGCGGCCGCAGACGTTCGTGGAGCGTGCCGTCGTCCGCGGATGGTTGAGGGTTCGAACGGGTGTTTGACGGACCGTCGAAGGGCGGGAGCCGCACCGTGGTCCAGTGCCACTCGGTCGCGAAGTCTTTCGGGAGC
>JBOGGB010000312.1:0-2125 GCA_050743605.1 Acidimicrobiales bacterium | reverse complement strand
ACGGGGAGCTGGAGACGGGGCTCGCGGGTCCCGGTGGTTCGCCTTCTGGCGGGGGCACCAGGGGCAGCGCCACGAGGCGGGGCTCCTCGGGGCAGGGCCGCCAGTCCTAGCATCGGCTATTGCTTCGGGGACACCGCCCCGACGGCCCCCACGTCGGCGCGGCGGCCTGCAAGCCTCCGCACTCTTCGACAACCGGGGATGAGCCCGTCCGTGGCGGCGCGGCATTACGGTGGTTCCCGTGGATCGGCGGATCTTCGGGCTCGAGAACGAGTACGGAGTGACCTTCACCCTTCGCGGGCAACGCCGCCTCAGCCCCGACGAGGTGGCGCGTTACCTCTTCCGCCGGGTAGTGAGCTGGGGCCGCTCGTCCAACGTCTTCTTGGAGAACGGAGCTCGCCTCTACCTCGACGTCGGCAGCCATCCCGAGTACGCGACCCCCGAGTGCGACCGCATCCACGACCTGGTGACGCACAACAAGGCAGGGGAGTGGATCCTCTCCGGACTGGTCTCGGGAGCGCAGGCGCGCCTTCGCGAGGAGGGCATCCGGGGCGACGTCTACCTCTTCAAGAACAACACGGACTCGGCGGGCAACTCCTACGGCTGCCACGAGAACTACCTGACCGAGCGCAACGACGACTTCAACCGCTACACCGAGGTGCTCATCCCGTTCCTGGTGAGCCGCCAGATCTACGCGGGTGCGGGCAAGGTGCTCCAGACTGCGCGCGGCGCCGTCTTCTGCATCAGCCAGCGGGCCGAGCACATCTGGGAGGGCGTCTCGTCGGCGACCACTCGCAGCCGCCCCATCATCAACACGAGGGACGAGCCGCACGCGGACGCCGAGCGGTTCCGCCGGCTGCACGTCATCGTCGGCGACTCCAACATGAGCGAGCACGCCACGTTCTTGAAGATCGCGACCACCAGCATCCTGCTCTCGATGCTGGAGGACACCGGCACCGTGCTGCGCGACCTCACCCTGGAGAACCCCATCCGCGCCATCCGGGAGATCAGCCACGACATCACCTGCCAGCGCCGGGTGCGGCTCGCCAACGGGCGCGAGATGCGCGCCCTCGACATCCAGACCGAGTACCTGGAGCGGGCGCTTCGCTACCGGGACCGCCACGGTCTCGGCCCCGAGGAGGACCGGGCGCTCGAGATGTGGCAGCACTGCCTGAAGGGGCTCGAGTCCGACCCGCTCTCTCTGTGGCGGGAGTGCGACTGGGTCGCCAAGTACCGGCTGATCGAACAGATCCGCCAGCGCCACAGCGTGCCTCTCTCGCACCCCAAGGCCGCGCTCGCCGACCTCATGTACCACGACGTCGACCGCAAGCGAGGGCTGTTCTACAAGCTGCAGGCGAGGGACCAGGTCGACCGGACCTGCACCGACACAGAGATCGCGTCGGCCATGACCGAACCGCCCGAGACCACCAGGGCGCGCCTTCGGGGCGCGTTCGTACGGCGAGCCAAGGAGCGGCGCCGCGATTTCACCGTCGACTGGGTCCACTTGAAGCTCAACGACCAGGCCCAGCGGACCGTCCTGTTGAAGGACCCCTTCCGCTCGCACGACGAACGCGTGGAACGGCTCATCGCGTCATTGTGACCACCGGGTGATGCCGGCCTTGAGGGGACCCGGTGTATGCCCGACGTTTCGCGGGCGCACCTTGTAGCCTCGGCGTCTCGTGAGCCCCCTGCCTCCCGACGGTCCCTTGCCGCCCGCCGCCGGGCCGGCCGAGGCGGGTGGCACCGGTGCGCAGACCTCGACCGATGACGTTCTCGGATCCGGAGGAACGCCGACGGGCGACCCCGCGTCGCCGACCGGATCGGACACCCCCAGGCGCGGGGGCAGGCACCAGCGGCCCCGGCGCCACCGCTGGGTGGTCGAGTGGGCGGTCGTCATCGTGGTCGCGCTGGTGGTGGCGTTCGTCGTACGGACCTACGTCGCCCAGACCTTCTTCGTTCCTTCCACATCGATGTACCCCACGCTGAAGGACGGCGACCGCATCGTGGTCGACAAGCTCGCCTACCACCTACATGCCGTGCACCGTGGCGACATCGTCGTCTTCAAGACGCCGCCGACGGAGCACTGTGGAGGGCCACCGGTGCCCGACCTGGTGAAGCGGGTGATCGG
>JBOGGB010000311.1:0-2746 GCA_050743605.1 Acidimicrobiales bacterium | reverse complement strand
GTGCCGACTGACGAGTAGGCGGTCGCAGGCAGTAAAGCGGCCGCGCGCCGAGCAAGGGAAGCCGACCGGTGTGGCCGACCTTCGACCTGTCGACCGATTGTCCCCGACGGAGTTGAACCTGGCGGGGTGACTGGCTCACCTGGGCGACGACAAGGGCCGTGGCCGTAAGGACGATCCCGAGCTCGAGCCGAGCCCTGTGGTCACGGAGCGGCGACCTCCTCCGTCAAGGTCTTCGACCACTCGGCGGCGAGCCTGCTCGACCTCGGCATCGGGCAATGGCCCGTTGTCTCGCTCCCACTCGGCCACGGCTGCCAGCCCGTCCCGCACGCGGAGGGCTTGGCGGGCGGCGGCCGTCATCCATGCCGACACGCCTGACCCCTGCCTCCTTTGCCGCTGAGACGACGCTCTCGTGGACATGCGATAGGGCTTCAGGGCACGCTGCGGCGGACAAGGGAGCGGTCGATATCCTGCACCGTTGGGGCGCCCACCAACGTCATGGCCCGGCGGAGCTCCGCGGTGAACCACGAAAGCAGAGCGCAGACGCCGCCGCTCCCTCCCGTGGAGAGCGCCCAGAGGACCGGGCGGCCAAGCAGCACGCCGCGGGCACCGAGCGCGAGCGCCTTCACCACGTCGGAGGGCCGCCGCACGCCGCCGTCCACGTAGATCTCGCCCCGGCCGCCTACCGCATCGACGATCTCGGCCAGCACGTCGGCGGTGGCGGGAACATCGTCCAACTGGCGGGCGCCGTGGTTGGACACAACCACTCCGGCCGCTCCCGCGTCCACGCAGCGACGGGCGTCGTCGGCACGGAGCACGCCCTTCACCACGACCGGGAGCCCGCTTACGTCCGTAAGCCAACCGATGTCGTCGAAGGTGAGGGCGGCGTCGAACTCCCGGGCGACGGCCGCCATGAACCCGCCGGCGCCCTCGTGCGCCTTCACCTCTCCGGGACCGGCGATGTTGGGCAACGCGAGGTCGTCAGGCAGGCGGACCCGTCCTTCGAGCTCTCGCCGGCGCAGCCCACCCACCGGTGCGTCGACGGTGACGGCGAGAGCGGAGTAACCGGCCGCGGCGGCACGCTTCACCATGTCGCCCGTCCGGTCCCGATCGCGAAGCACGTACACCTGCATCCACCGGGGAGCGCCCGGGGCGCCGGCCGCGACGTCCTCCAGCGATCGGTTGGCGAGCGAGGACATGACCATGCATGCATTCGCGGCGGCTGCGCCGCGGGCGGTCGCCACCTCTCCGTCGGGATCGACCATCGCGTGGAGCGCGGTGGGCGCGACCATCACGGGCGAAGCCACCGGGACGCCCAGGATCGTGGTGGCGGTCGACACCGAGGTCACGTCCACGAGGACGCGCGGGAGGAGCCGCCACCTTCGCCATGCGGCCACGTTGTCGGCGAGGACCGCCTCGTCCTCTGCCCCGCCGGCGTAGTAGGCGTACGCCATCTCGCCGATCCGGCGCCGCGCCTCCCCTTCCATCTCGACCAGGTCGAGGTAGGTCGGGACGGGGACCGAGCTCACGCGGGGATCCTACGATTCGTCGACGAGGACGACCTTGCCGAGCTTCGAGCCGGATGCGAACCGGTCGTAGGCGAGGGCCGCGTCGGCCATAGGGAAGGTGTCGCAGACCGGCACTCGCACCTTCCCCGACGCCAGCAGCGGGAGGACGTGGACGGCGACGGACGCCACCACCTGCGCACGCTCGGCGCTAGAGCGGGCCCGAAGCGTCGAGCCGCCGATCCTCGCCCGGTTGCCCATGAGGACGCGCAGGTCGAGGTCGATCTTGGACCCGCTCCCGATCCCGATCACGCTCGCCCGGGCCCCGGTGGCGAGGGCGCCCAGCGCCTGGGGCAGGCAGGCCGCGCCGACCAGCTCGAGGACCACGTCGTAGGGACCGTGCTCGGCGATGTCGTCCGCACCGACCACTTCGTCCGCGCCGAGGGCGAGCACCTCCTTGCGACGTTGCGGGTCGCGGACCGAGGCCACGACCGTCGCTCCCGCGACGACCCCGAGCTGGACGGCAGCCACGCCCACGCCGCCGGCCGCCCCGGTCACGAGCAGGCGGTCGCCCACCGTGAGCCCGCACTGAGTGAAGAGCGCGTCGTGCGCGGTGGCGAACACCTCGGAGAACCCGCCGGCTTCCGGCCAACCGATACCGTCGGGGACGGGAAGCAGCTGGGCTTCGTCGACGACGGCCATCGTGGCCTGGCCGCCCCCGCCGACCAGCCCCATCACCCGGTCGCCGACCGCGGCCCGCGTGACGCGGCTCCCGACGGCCACCACCTCTCCGGCCGTCTCGAGCCCCGGCACGTCGGCTGCGACACCCTGGGGAGCCGGGTACCGGCCCTGGCGCTGGAGCATGTCGGCGCCGTTGAGCCCCGCGGCGCGCACCGCCAGCAGGACCTGGGTGTCGCCCGGCACGGGTTCCGGCCGCTCCTCGAACAGGACCTCGCCCTCCCTCAGCACCACCGCATGCATGGAGACCTCCTCGCCCCGAGTGACGATCCAGTTGACATAGTGATGACATGGAACGCACCACCATCATGACCGCGAACGAGACGATGGACCGGCTCCGCAGGATGGCGCAAGAACGGCGCATGTCCCTCGCCGCCGTCGTGAGAGAGGCGCTCGACGAAAAGGTCGAGGGCTACCGACCGCGGCCGAGAAGCCTCGGCGCCGGGGCATCGGCATCCTCGGTGGCCGCCAGCGAGGACGGCACGCGCCGACCGCCAAGATCGTGG
>JBOGGB010000310.1:0-2442 GCA_050743605.1 Acidimicrobiales bacterium | reverse complement strand
CGTAGTCGGGGGGCCGGAAGTGTGAGAAGTGGCGGGTGGCCGGGTACAGGTGCTCGCCGACGTGCACAGCGACGACGTCGATGGCGAGCGACCCGGCGATCGAGACGGCCGCGGCGAGAGCGAGGAGGGCGAGGGGCGGCTGGCGGTGGACCGGTGCGAAGTCGATCCGTGCCAACCAGCGGCGGGGGACGGCGGCGGACTCTGCGGGCATGGGGCTCATCGAACCACGGACGACGAGCGTAGAGTGCGCGGCATGCGACACGCCCTCTTCCTTCCGCCGTTCGGCGAGCTCATGACACCCCACGCCGTGGTTGAGATCGGTGTGTCCGCGGAGTCGCACGGCTGGGACGGTCTCTTCCTGTGGGACCACATGATCCGGCCGCCGGACGACCCCCAGGAGATCGCCGACCCGTGGATCGTGCTCGCCGCGGTCGCCGCGGCGACCAGCCGGCTACGGATCGGCACCATGATCACCCCGCTCGCCCGGCGACGGCCACAGAAAGTGGCGCGTGAGACGGTCACCCTCGACCACTTGTCGCGCGGACGGGTCACGCTCGGGGTGGGGTTGGGCGTCGACTCCGGCGGCGAGCTCGGGAGGTTCGGCGAGGTCGTCGACGAGCGCGAACGGGCTGGAGTCCTCGACGAGGCGATGGAGCTGTTGCTCGCGCTTTGGTCCGGCGACGAGGTCGACCATCGAGGGCCGCACTTCACCGCGTCGGGGGTGCGGTTCCTCCCCCGGCCGGTCCAGCGACCGCGCATCCCGGTCTGGGGCGCGGCCGTGGGAACGACGAAGCGGAAGGGGCCGCTCCGACGGGCCGCCCGGCTCGACGGGCTGTTCCCGGTGTACGCGACGCCCGAGCAGATCGAATGGATGGTGAACGTCGTGAGGCAGGAGCGCGGATCGCTCGCCGGCTACGAAGTCGCCGCGGGGGTGCAGCCGCGTGCGGGGCCCGGGGAGCTCGGCACCCTGGAGCGGGCCGGCGTCACCTGGGCGATGTGGGGGTCGGGCGCACGGGTCGCGGCGACCGAGGTCCGGGCGCTCGCCGGGAAGCGTCCGGCGTCGTAGCGATCCAGCCGGTGTGCGAAGCGAAGCCGCCGCGCTGACGGTGGTCCGCCGACGCGTGGCACGAGAACGGACACTGCGGCGGCCGCCCCGCGCCGTGGGTCCGTCGGTCAGACCGTGACCGGCGCCTCCGGGACCGCATCGTGGACGGGTTCCTCCGCCACCACGCCGGACCCGGTTGCGGTGATCGCCTTGATCTCCTCGGTCTCGTACGCGCTCATCACCGCCCAGTAGAAGCACGCCAGCCCGATGAGCAACGCCCAGGCGGTGTCGATCGGGAAGGTGAGGAGCTTCGGGACATGAGTGGTCACCCCGAAGCTGCCGTAGTAGGCGAGGAACACCTCGGCCAGGATGAAGGTGATCAGCCAGATCGACCGGTTGATCAGGTGACGGCCCACCTTCGAGCCGAACACCCAGCACAACGCGGTGAACCCGTACACGGAGATCGCGACCAGCAGGTACCACAAGAGGAACGGCGCGTGGTACTTGACGTTCGTGGAGAACGGCGCTGTCCTGGCTGGCGAGAGTACCCAGTGGCCCCAGTGCATGAGGAGGATCCACGCTGCCAGAAACGCTGCTCCGATCACGTAGCCGGCGACCCGGTTCACGTAACCACGATTGGGAGCGAACCACCAGGCGTAGACCGGCAGGCCGATGAAGAGGAGCGCGATGAGCTCGATGTCGGTGGTGAACCCCGACCAGTAGACGATCACGGTCGCGGCCAGGAACGACACAGGACCCCAGAACCACGCGCCAGGGATGCGGAACGGCCGCTTCAGATTGGGCGCGGTCTTGCGGAAGACCTGGAGGCCGATGCCGCCCATGATGTAGGTGAACACGGTCATCGAGGTGACGATCCCGACCAGACCGTACCAGCTGTGCGTCGGGGCGCTGAAGACGATCCCCACCACGAATGCTGCGACGAGCGACAGCCACGGAACGCGCGTCCGCCTGCTGACCCATCTCCACGGCTTCGGGAAGAACCCGCTCGTTCCCATGCCGTACATCGTGCGCCCAGCGGTGCCGAGGTAGATCTGCCCGGTGCCGAAGGGCGAGACGACGCCGTCCGCGACGAGGAGGTACGACATGACCGATACGAGGAAGGCGACGCCCGACGCCTTCATGACGGCGAAGAAGGGGCTCGAGGTGGCGAAGAGGTGGCCGGCGGAGACAGCGGGCGCTCCCAGCTTCAGGTAGCCGTCGACGGGAACGCCGAAGTAGTGCCACACGATGCCGCCGGTGAAGGCGATCTGCAGCAGCGTGTAGATGACGATGCCGATCACGACCGACAGGACGGTGGCCATGGGGATGTCGCGCTGGGGGTTCTTCGCCTCGCCGCCGAAGTCGAGCCCCTGGCGGAACCCGAGGAAGGAGAAGAC
>JBOGGB010000309.1:0-3549 GCA_050743605.1 Acidimicrobiales bacterium | reverse complement strand
GCGTGGTTCAGGGACAGCTTGGTCGTCGTCGACGCGCCGGCGGTGACCGTCAGCGTCTGCGACGGCGATGTCGCTCCCGCATAGCTGTAGTCGGGGTTCGAGGACGTACCGCCTGTGTAGTGCGCGTGAAGGGTGTACTGCCCGGCACCGAGCTTCCTCGCTGTCGACGCATGGCAGCTGAAGCCCGCCGAGTCGCCGGAACCCGCTGAGAGGGACGCCGCGCACAGCACGACGTTGGAGGAGGTCTTCACCGTGACGGCCCCCACCGAGGGGAAGCCGTCCCCGGCGACCCCCGCGACCGTTCCCGTGAAGCTCTGGGCCTCCGATCCGTACGCCACCGGGGAAGAGATCCGGTTCAGAGAGACCGTCGGAGTCTTCGCTGCGGATGTCGCGACCGTCACGGAATGCGTTCCCGATGTGGCCGGCTCGTAGCTGTACCCGCTTGTGGACGAAGACCCGCCTGTGAAGTGCGCGTGCAGGGCGTACGCCCCCACGCCGAGCCCCAGTGTCGACGTCACGCAGGTGAAGTCGGCCGCGTCGTCCGACCCGACTGTCAGCGAGCCCGTGCACAGGGTGGTCCCGGCTGTGTCGACCACCTTCACGGCTCCGGTCCTCGGGTAGCCGTCACCGCTGTGCCCGGTCACCGTGCCGGTGAACGTCTCGGGCTCAGAGCCCTGTGTCACCCGGGAGCTGGACGGCGCGCTCAGGGACACCGTGGTCGGCACCGAGCTCGTGGCAGGAGCAGCCGACGCGAGCGACGCGGCGGAGAGCCCCACCACCCCCGCCGACGCCGTGGCCACCGCCAGGACCGCGCCGAGGACGGGCCTCACCGCACGACGCGACTTCGCCGGACCGCCGGTGCTCCCGGCACGCAGCCCGCCTCCTTCACGACAGTCGCTCATCTCGCCCCCTTCACGACCCCGGAGAACCCCGGCCGCTCTCGGCGTCGCCGAGACACGCCGCCGTCACGGTATTCGGAATAGCCATTCCCTCGAACGGATCCTTTCAACCACGCGACGGAGAAGTTACCGCCGCATGACGAATGTCGCCAGGACCCGCACCAACCACCGAGATGGTAGTCTGATGGTATGAAGACGACCATCGACAAGGCAGGACGGGTGGTGATCCCGAAAGCGTTGCGAGACCGGGTCGGCCTCCGGCCAGGCGAAGTGGAAGTCGTCGCGGAGGGGGCGTCGCTCCGCATCGAACCCGTCACCGGAAGCGTGCTCACGAAGGAGGACGGCTGGCTGGTCATCCCCGCCACGGGTGCGGAGCTGACCGACGACGACGTGCGCGAGCTCCGCCTCGCAGACCAGCGCTGAGCGCGACGCCGAGCGCGACGTGAATCCCGAGGTGCTGGTCGATACGAGCGTTGCCGTGCCGATCGTGCTGGCCGACCACGAGCACCACCGCCCGACGCTCGACGCTGTCGGCCGGCGGAGTGCCGGCCTCAGCGGACATGCCGCGTTCGAGACGTTCTCCGTGCTCACGCGGCTGCCCTCCCCCGCCCGCCGGTCGGCGGCGACCGTGACGCAGCTGTTGCGTGAGAACTTCCCGGGCACCCGGTTCCTCTCCGCTGCCGCGGCCAGCGAGCTGCTCGGCCGCCTCCCGTCCCTCGGCACCGCCGGAGGCTCCGTCTACGACGCCCTGGTCGGGGCGACCGCCGTCGAGCACGGGCTTCGCCTGCTCACCCGCGACCGGAGAGCCGTCACCGCCTACCGGGCACTGGAAGTCGACGTGGAACTGCTCGAGTGACCGTCTGTGTCCGGGGCGCCCCGTGCATCCGCCGGCTATGCGGTCTCGACCTGCCGGTACGTCGCGCGACGACCGGGGGCTGCCGCGCCGAGCCGGGTGCCGCGGTCGCAGCACCCGGAAAGGAGGCTCAGCCTGCGACGAAGGCCTCGAAGATCCCCTTCATGGTGAAGAAGCTCGGCAGGTCGTCGGCTCCGATCTGGACCGGGTGCCCGACGAGCTCCTCCAGGAGGGTGAGGGTCTCTATGAGGCCGAAGGAGTCCAGGTAGCCGGCCTGCCACAGCTGCGTGGTCGGCTCGACTTCGCCGGGAAGGTCCGGCCGGCGCTCGCGGAGGAACGCCCGCATCCGTTCGTAGAACTCTTCTTCGCTCATGCGGCCGCGCTCATCGCCCGGGACCGCCGGTGAGCGCGACCAGCACCCCCGCGGACTCGCGCAAGTCTCCCTGCTCCCACAGCCGGTACACGCTCGCAAGGGCGACCGCCGCCGAGTCGCCCATCGGCACCTCGCGGTTGTGCCGCTGCAGGGCGGCGGCGATCTCCGAAGAGGTCACGTCGACGAATCCCCCCGTCGACTCGCGTGCCGCCCTGGCGACGTAGTCGAAGCTGGAGAAGGGGTCGCCGAGCAGGATCGCGGCGGCGAGCCCCGACGGCAGCTTCTCCGGCAACCGCTCGCCGGTTCCGGACAGCTGGGCGCGGTAGGCCTTCACCATCGGCGAGCAGCTGGTCTGCTGCGCGCAGAAGAGGCGGGGCCCATCGCCCCACTCGCGCACGGCGGTGCTCTGCTCGACCGCTCGCGCGGCGGCGACGATCCCGAGTCCGGAGGCGACCGCCTGGACGACGGTGTCGACCCGGCCTCCCGCCCGCGCGACCTCGTCGAACGCTTCGAGGTAGGCGAGCTTGGCGCCCTCGCGCCGGCCGAGGTTGAAGAAGCCGCCTTCGGAAGCCTCTCCCGGGCGGAGCTCTGCGCGCGACCGGTGGCCGGCCTCCACGTAGTCGCCCTTCACCCGGACGACCTCCATCTGGTCGGTCTGCGGACCGAGTTGCGCGTCGGGTACGTCCTCGGAGACGTACACCCGGCAGGAGAGCTCGGGGTAGTGCTGCAGGCCCCAGGCATAGGCGGCGGCCGTGTTGCCGGTCGAGCTGAGGACGAACCGCTCCACGCCGCGCTCGACCATCAGCGGCAGGGAGACGGCGATCAGGCGGTCCTTCGTGGAGCCGGTCGGCAGGACCCCCTCCACCTTCGCCCAGATCGGCACCCCGTCGAGCTCGGTCAGAAGCACCGTCGGCGTGGGCTCGATCGAGATGCGGCACGACCCGCGGTTCGGGACCGGCAAAAGGTCCCAGTACGTCTCGAGCGCGTCGGAGTCCCCCGGGCTGAGCGCGGCTTCGGTCTGGGGATAGACCGCGTCGACGAGGCCGTGGCAGGCGAGGCAGCGCCCGGACAGGTCCTGTGCGGTCGATCCGCAGTCGACGCAGACGAGCGACACCTCCCGCCCGGTCCGGGCCGCCGTCACCGTCGTCTCCATCGCGCTCATGGTCCGCCTCCCTCCTCGCGCCGCTCGGCGAGCTCCCTCGTCGCATCGGGGTCCCACTTGCCGTGGGCGTTCGCCACCAGGCTAGGCACCACGAAGACCCTCTCGGGCACCGCGGCGGCGGGAAGCTCCGCCCGCAGCCTCTCGAGCACCCTGGCCACGAGACCGCCCCCCGCCTGGCTCCCGGCCGGGTCGCCCCCTTCGCCCCCCGGGACGACGAACAGCTCCAGGCCGCCGAGACCCCTCTGGCTGACGACCGCCGCCG
>JBOGGB010000308.1:0-4013 GCA_050743605.1 Acidimicrobiales bacterium | reverse complement strand
CGCCCCACGAGCCCGGACGCCCCCTCTTCGAGCCGGCTCCCGCTCTCCCCGCCCTCGCCCCGCAATGCGCGGAACGCCAGGCCCGCTGCCTCCCGGATCGCCGCCATCCCGGCAAGCCGCTCCTCCTCCTCGGCAAGCGCCGCATCCTCTCCGGCTTCTTCGATGCGCGCGGCGTCGATCTCGGCGACCTGGTACCGCAGAAGGTCCGCCTGGCGCGCCCTGTCCCGGTCGTCCCCGCCCAGTGCGGCGAGGCGTGCCCGCACGTCGTGGAGCGCGGCGCGGGCGGCGGCGAGCGGCACGAGATCGCTGCCGGCGAACGCGTCCAGCGCCGCGCGCTGGCCCGCGACACCGAGCAGCGACTGCTGGTCGTGCTGCCCGTGGATGTCCACCAGTCCAGCGCCGAGATCGCCCAGCGCCCCGACCGATGCCATGCGCCCGTCGACCCAGGCACGCGAGCGGCCCGACTCCGGAACGCTGCGGGAGAGGATCCGCTCGCCATGACCCCCCTCGAACCGGGCCACGAACCGGGCCTCCACCATCGCCTCGCCGGCCCCTGCCCGCACGAGACCGGGCGCGGCGCGCCCTCCGAGCACGAGCTGGAGCGCGTGGACGAGGAGCGTCTTTCCTGCGCCCGTCTCGCCGGTGAGCGCGGTCATCCCGGGACCGAGCTCCAAGGTGAGGTCGTCGACGACCCCGAGCCCGCGACCGTGCAGCTCCGTCAGCACCGTCCAGCCGTCCGCGCCCCTCGACGCCTCGCGCTCACAGCGTCACGCCGCGGGTGAGCGCACGTCGCAGCGGGCCGGCGAACCCTCGGTTCTCGGCGCACACCACCCGCAGCCAGCCCGGCGCGACCCTGCACACGACCTCGGCGCCGGGCGACAGCCGTCCTGCCTCGCGTCCGTCCACGACGAGCACCGCTGGACGCGGCGGCAGCACACGCACCGACGCCTCCTGGTCGGCGCGCAGTACGAGGCTCCGATCGATGGCGAGGTGCGGCGCAACAGGAGTCATCACCACCGCAGGGAGGTTGGGCGCGAGCACCGGCCCCCCCGCGGACAGGTTGTATGCCGTCGAGCCGGTGGGCGACGCGACGACGAGGCCGTCGGCCTTGTAGGACATGAACTCTTCTCCGTCGACCTCCGTGGCGAGCGCGACCATGTGCCCGGGCACCGTCTTCTCCACGACCATCTCGTTTAGCGCGACCCACCACCGCTCCCCAGGCGGGCACACCACGCCGTCGCCCTGCAGGGAACGGTCGTCTCCGGCCGAAGCCGTGAGCCCGCCGCGCACGGTCACGGCGAGCACGAGGCGGTCCTCCATGGTCGCCTCGCCCGCCAACGCGCGGTCGACCGTCTCGAACAACGCCGACGGCTCGACCTCGAGCAGGTAGCCGAGCCGCCCGAAATTCACCCCGAGGACGGGCACCCGGGCGTGGTACGCGAGCGGCACGAGCCGGAGGAACGTCCCGTCCCCGCCGAGGCTGACCGCGAGGTCGGCTCCCGAGAGGTCCGCGCCGGAGAGGTCCCCGGCGGGCACCTTCCCCTCGGCCCGCTCGGCGGGCGCGAGGCGCAACAGGTGCGTCGTGTGGCCGCGCTGGTCGAGCCGCTCCGCCACCTCCGTCGCGAGCTGCGCGGCGTCGGCACGCACCGGGTTCACGAGGACGACGACGGTGGCCACGCTCTGCGCCCGTTACCTCGGCGCGGTGGACACCGCGTCGCGAAGCCGCAGCTCGACCTCTTCGGGGAGGGCCGCGCCGTCGGCTCCCGGGGCCCCGGCGGTGTGCGCGACCGCGTGCAGGAAGAACTCGGCGTTGCCCGACGCGCCGGTGAGCGGCGACCGCATGGCGTCCATGATGGCCGCTCCGGCGCCGGCGAGCGACGATGCCACTGCGCGCAGCGCTCCCAGCCAGAGCTCGGGCTCCCGGACCACCCCCCGCCCGCGGCCCACCGCTGCCCTTCCGACCTCGAACTGCGGCTTCACGAGCAGGACGAGGGGGCCGCCGGCACGTACCACCGGGCCGGCGAGCACAGGGACCGCCACCGTGAGCGAGATGAACGAGAGGTCCGCGGTCACGAAGTCCACCGGCACGCGTCCCACCCCCAGCGACCCAGCCAGAGACCCAGGGTCGAGGTCCCGGACGTGCGTCCGCTCGAGCACCACCACGCGGGGGTCCGCGCGCAGGCGTGCGTCGAGTTGGCCGTGTCCGACGTCCACCGCCGCCACGAGTGCCGCGCCCCGCTGCAGCAGGCAATCGGTGAAGCCTCCAGTGGACGCCCCCGCGTCGAGCGCGACCGCACCCGCCACGTCGAGCGCGAACCGGTCGAGCGCCCCATCGAGCTTGTCGCCGCCCCGCCCCACGAACCGCCGCGGCGGCCCGAGGAGCTCGACGGGCTCGGCGGACGCGACGAGCCGAGAGGCCCGATCGGCCACCGCGCCCCCGACGAGCACGCGCCCTTCGGCGATCGCGACATACGCCTCCTGGCGACTCGTGGCGAGGCGCCGGCGGACGAGCTCGACGTCGAGGCGACGCCGGGTCAGCGTGGAGCGCCCGGGGCGCGGGTCTTCTTGGCGGGAGCCTTGGCCTTCTTGGCGCCAGCCTTGGTCTTCTTCGCGGGAGCCTTGGCTTTCTTCGCGCCTGACTTGGCCCCTTTGGCGGTGGAGCGTGTCGCGCCTACGTCCGGGGAGCCCCGCAGGATCGCCGCCGCCTGGCGAGCGAGCTCCTCGGGGTCCAATCCGAGCTCCCGCATCTTCCGGGACATCTCGGAGCGGACCAGGCCGAGCAACTCCTCTGCCGCCTTCCTGCCCCGGTCCACGAGCTCGTCGCCCCATTGCTGCGCCTGCGGGCGCTCCGTGCCGCCGCCGCAGCCCGTCAGCTCCCGGACCAGCTCCCCGGCGCGAGCCTTGGTGATCTCGCTCAGGACCGCGGCCGCTTCGACGTACTTGCGATAACCGCCTTCTGGGACCACGGGAGAACGGTACCGGAAGCGGCGCACCATGGGACAACGCCAGCGCGCGGCACGCGGTCAGCGGGTGGCCCCACGGGCGACCGCGAGCAGGTCTTCACCCACGAAGTCGGCGACGGGGTCGGCGTCCCCCGCGACGCGGGCCGTGACGCCACTGAGCACGAGCGCGAACGGCACGCCGAGCCGGCGCGCCAGGGCGCCGTCGGTCGATGGGCGGTCACCGACGACGGCCGCGACCGAGCCGCAGCGCCGGGAGATCAACGAGGCGAGCGGCTCGTGAGGCTTCCCCGCGACCTCCGGCTCAGCTCCCGACGCGGTCGACACCGCCGCGAGGATCGAGCCCGCTCCAGGCAGCAGTCCCTCGGGGGTGGGGAGCGTCGCATCCTCGTTCGTCCCGATCAGGCGCGCGCCGGAGCGGACCGCCTCGGCGGACCGGCGCAGCACGCCGTAGTCGAACCGCGTCGTGTACCCGACGACCACCGCGTCCATGCGGCCGTCGCTGGAGGAGGAAGCGGCGCCGGCCCCGTCCACCGCGCTGCTCGCGCGCACCCCGCGGTCGGCGAGCGCCTCCATGATCCCCTCGTCACCGACGACGAGCGCGGTCGACCCCGCCCGCAGCATCGATGCCGCCGCCTGTGCGGAGGTGACGACCTCATCCGCTTCCGCAACGACTCCTGCGTCGCCGAGGCGCGCGAGGAGCTCTGCCACGGTGGGAGACGAATTGTTCGAGGCGAAGCAGATGCGCGCTCCTGCGCTCCGGAGGAGCCCGATGGCTTCGCCCGCGCCGGGGATCGGATCCCGGGCCAGCCAGACGACGCCGTCGAGATCGATGACCCAGGCCGAACCCTCCCCTGCGCGGGGGAGCCCGGACGTCGGAGGACGCGACGCCGGCGTGGAAGGACGTGTCGCGGCGGGCACGGACGCCGACCCTATCCGGGGCGCTCGGCTCGGGCACCTTCCCGCTTCGCGCACGAGCGCCTCCCGGCGGTCGGCGTGTGGCATCGTCGGCGCGGCGCGGCGCGGCGGTGCGCCGTACGCAGAGGGGAAAAC
>JBOGGB010000307.1:0-2182 GCA_050743605.1 Acidimicrobiales bacterium | reverse complement strand
GGACCGGAGCCAGCTCGCACGCGAGCGTGCGCACCATCCCAGAGACTCCGCCGTTCACCGTGCTCACCGTCGTCGAGCCGTCGTACGGGCGCTCCTTGGCGAGACCCCCGAAGAGGAGGATCGACGCCTCGGGCACGAAGCGGTCCTGTAGGACGTGCACGGCTTCGGAGTAGCCGACGAGCTTCAGCGTGATGAGCCGAAGGGCCCTGACAAGGTCGTAGCTGGACACGTGGTTCACGTCGCGTTCGATGGCGCCGATCACCAAGTGCCGCACGGGGCCGATTGGCTCGAGCGCCTCCCGGATGGACGCGGGCTCCGCGAGGTCCACTCCGATGCCGGTCACGTCGACGCTGACGCCGGCACCGACATCGGTCCCGATACCGCTTCCGACGTCAGCCATGATGCCAGCGGCCACCTCCGCAGCACGCGTTGCGTCGCGGCCCGACAAGACAACCGACTTGCCCCTCCGGGCATACGCCACTGCCAACTCGCGGCCGATCCCTGCCGTGCCCCCCAGCACCACCACTGCCCCGTCCATTCTCTCCCTCTCTTCCTGTCCGAGCCCGAGCGAGCCTGACCGAGCCCGAGCGCCCCGGACCTCCGGACGCATGCGCGTCCGCGATTAAAGCCTGCCGCTTCAACCCTGCCGCAGTCTCGTCCATGCGTCGAATGCCACCGCTGCGACCAGGAGGACCCCGAGGACGATTGTCTCGTAGAGGGGGTTCGCTCCCAGCAGGTTGAAGCCGTTCCCGATGAGGGCGATGAACAGGATCCCCACCACCGATCGCCACATGGCGCCGCGCCCTCCGAGGATGCTCGTCCCCCCGACGACGACACCAGCGAGCACCGCGAACGCGAGACCGAAGCCCTCGTTCGACACAGACGGCGAGCTCAGCACCCGAGAGGTGTCGATGACGCCGCCCAGCGCCGCGGCGACCCCGCTGCACGCGAAGGCGAAGATCTGCACCTGGCGCACGCGCACACCTGCGAGCTGCGCAGCTTCAGGGTTGCCGCCCGCGGCGTACATGTACCGGCCGGTGGTGGTGCGATGGAGCATGACACCGAGGAGGACGAGGACGAAGATCGTGACCCACGTCGAGGTGTGGACGCCGATGAACAGCGTGCGCGAGAAGTCGCCGAAGGAGGGGCGGGAGAAGTCGTCGATGATGTTCCCACCGGTCGCAAGCCCGGCGATGCCGATCACCACGTAGGAAGCCGCGAGCGTCGCGATAAGCGAGTTCACGCGGAGCACCGCGACGACGACCCCGTTGGTCACGCCAATCGCCAGTCCGACCAAGAGCGCCAGCAAAATGGCGAACGCCGGGTTCGTCACGAGCGCGAAGTGCGCGGCGGTCACACCGGCGAGCACGTAGATGGCGCCAATCGACAGGTCCAGGCCACCGGTCACGAGCACGAGCGTCTCGCCGGCGGCCGCAATCAAGGTGGACGCCTGCTGGTCCCCTACGTTCAGCAGGTTCGTCCCGGTGAAGAAGTGGCTGCTCGCGACCGAGAGCACGATGAAGAGCGCGATAAACGGGAGGAGAATCCCACTCTCGCGCAAGCCGGTCAGCCCGCGAGCTGCCAGGGCACCGGACCGTCTCGATCCGTCACCCATCGGAGCCGGCTCGAGTGGAAGGAGGGGCTTATCGACCGCGGACCTCACGACGCGGACCTCACGACGCGGGCCTCTCGCGCTCGAGCAACGCGGCGCCGACGAGCTCCTCCTCGGTCGCCGACGCTCCGTCCAGCTCAGCGACGATGCGACCTCCCTGCATCACCAGGATGCGATGGGCGATGGCCAGCACCTCCTCGGTGTCCGAGGAGATGAGCAGGACTCCCTTGCCCTCGGCGGCGAGACCGATCAACAGCTCGTGGATGGACCTGCGAGCGCCCACGTCGACCCCCCGGGTCGGCTCGTCGGCGACCAGGACCAGCGGGGAGGAAAGGATCACACGTGCGAACAGGAGCTTCTGCTGGTTCCCGCCCGAGAGGGTCCTCGTCCCTGCCTCGGGGCTGCTGGTCCGCACGTCCAGCCTTTTCAGGACGCCGGCGACTTCGCGCCGTTCGAGTCCCCGGCGCACGTAACCCAGCCGGCTCAGGATCGGGAGGACCGACAAGGCGGCGTTCTCCCGGACGGACCGATCGAGCACGAGGCCCTGCTCCTTGCGCGACTCGGGGATCA
>JBOGGB010000306.1:0-7118 GCA_050743605.1 Acidimicrobiales bacterium | reverse complement strand
AAGAGGAGCAGGATCGCCTTCTTCAGCCATTCGTGGACCATGGTGGTCCCGTCGGACGCGGTCTCGGCGACTCGGACCAGGCCTCGGTCGAGCAGGTCCACGGCCTCGGTGACGGTCTCGCCCGCCTCGGTGTCCTTGGGCGAGAGCTCGCCCACCCGCTCCCAGAGCTCCTCGATCCGCTGACGTAGCGCTTCCACGTTGCCAGACTGTACCGATGGACCACGAGACGCGGTGGGCACAGGCGGATGTGGCACGAGGAGACGACTACGACCGGAGGTTCGACCGGCTGGCGGCGGCGGGCGTCGACGTCCATGGCGAGGCAACCTTGGTCGCGTCGCTCGCACCTGCGTCCGTGCTCGACGCGGGATGCGGGACCGGGCGGGTGGCCATCGAGCTCGCGCGCCGCGGCATCGACGTGGTAGGCGTGGACCTCGACGCGGCCATGCTCGAAGCTGCGCAACGCAAGGCTCCCGCGCTCAGATGGGTCCGTGGCGACCTTTCCAAACTCGATCTCGATCGCCGCTTCGACGTGGTCGTCATGGCGGGCAACGTGCTCCACTTCGTCGCACCTGGGAGCGAACAGGACGTCGTCGAACGTCTCGGCGCGCACCTCCTTCCCGGCGGACGGCTCGTCGCGGGCTTCTCCCTCGGGGGTGGCCTCACGCTCTCCGACTACGACACGATGGCGAGCGTGGCGGGCCTCGCGCTCGAAGGCCGCTACGCCACGTGGGATCGCGCACCGTTCGTGGCGGGAGGCGACTACGCCGTCAGCGTGCACCGTGCTCGGTTCCACAAGGGCGCGCTGCGACGAACCGAATAGCTCAGCTCCAGCCCGACGCGGCAAGCCTCTCGGCCACGAGCGCAAGTCGCTCGGTCGGCTGGACGACGGCGATCCGGACGTGCCCCGCCCCGTCAGGACCGTACAGATCGCCCGGGCTCACCAGCATCCCGGACACCTTCGCGAGGTCTTCGGTCATCGCCCATGCGTCGTGCCAACGCGGGGGCACGGCTGACCAGAGGTAGAAGCCGCCAGCCGGCATCGACGTCGGGCACCCCACGCCCGAGAGCGCGGCGGCGAGAAGCTCGAGCCGCTCTCGGTAGCGCGCGCGTTGCACGATCACGTGCGCGTCGTCGGACCAAGCCGCCACGGCCGTCGCCTGCACGGGTCCGGGGACCATCATGCCGGCATGCTGCCGCACGTCGCGCAGGTAGCCGACGAGCTCGGCATCACCTCCGAAGAACCCGGCACGCACACCCGCGAGGTTCGAGCGCTTCGATACGGAGTGCACGGCGACCACGCCGTCGGTCCCGCATTGGAGGATCGTGCGCGGAGGGCTTTCCCACGTGTACTCCGCATAGCACTCGTCGGAGAACACCGGTACGCCGTGACGCCGTCCCCACGACGCCGCGGCGACGAGGTCGGAGAGGCCGCCGGAGGGGTTGGCAGGCGAGTTCACCCAGAGGAGCAGGGCACGCCGGACGTCTGCGAGGGCCACCGCGTCCAGGTCGACCCCCGCTCCATCCGCGTCCGCCGGCGGGACCGGTACGGCCCGGCAATCGGCAAGCTGCGCGCCCATGGCGTACGTCGGGTACGACACCGAGGGGTACAGGACGGTGTCGCGTGAAGGGTCGCGCAGCCGGAGATACCGCGGCGTCGAGGCCACCATCTCCTTCGTCCCCACGCACGCCGCGAGCGCGGTGGGCAGGAGGTCCACCCCGAAGGTGCGGGCGAGGTACGCGGCCGCAGCCGCGCGGAACGCCGAGGTGCCCGCGCTGGGCGGGTAGCCCCGTGCGGCCCCAGGCTCTACGAGCGCGCGGAGCGCGACAGATGGTGGCGGGTCGCAGGGAGTCCCGATGGAGCAGTCCACCATGCCGCCCGGCACGGCTTCGGCCAGCTCCTTCAGGCCCGAGAGCCTCTCGTACGGGTACGGCGGGGGCCGGAAGCCCTCCGGCTCGCCAGGCGCCATCGTCAAGCCCCCCCGACGACGAACTCGGAGAACCTCGCCCGTCCGGCCTCGTCGAGGACCACGTGCACACGGGCGCCCTCGTCGCGGTCCTCCTGCTCGATCACCTCGCCCTCACGGCGCACCGCGGCCAGCACGTCGCCGCGGGCCCACGGGACCGCGAGCTCCACGATCCTGTCCGCGATCCGGAGTCGGTCACCGATCATTCGCAGCAAGTGATCGACGCCCTCGCCCGTGACCGCCGAGATGGCAACGGCACCATCGAGCTTCGCCGCGAGCCGGACCGCGTCGGGGCTCAGGTCGACCTTGTTCACGACGAGCAGCTCGGGGACGTCACCGGCACCGATCTCGTCCAGCACCGTGTGGACTGCCGCGATCTGCCCTTCGGGATCCGCGGCTGCCCCGTCGACCACGTGGACGAGGAGATCCGCGAGACGCACCGATTCGAGCGTGGACCGAAACGCCTCGACGAGCTCGTGCGGCAGCTTGCGGACGAATCCGACGGTATCGGTCACGAGCACCGTCTCCCCGCCGCGCAGTTGGAGCTGGCGCGTCCGTGGGTCCAAGGTCACAAAGAGCCGGTTCTCGACGGGCACGCTTGCGTCGGTGAGGCGATTGAGGACGCTGGACTTCCCGGCGTTCGTGTACCCGACGAGCGCGACCTCTCGATGCCGGCCGCGGCTCCTCGAACGGCGCTGGAGCTGGCGAGTGCGGTCCACCTCGCGGAGGTCTGCCTCCAGCCGCTGCATGCGGCGGACCAGCCGGCGACGGTCCACCTCGAGCTGCGTCTCGCCCGGTCCCCGCGTCCCGATGCCGCCGGCCTGCTGGCTGAGCTGGTGCCCGCGCCCGCGCAGCCGCGGGAGTCGGTACCGCAGCAGCGCGAGCTCGACCTGCGACTTTCCCTCGGGGCTGCGAGCGTTCTGAGCGAAGATGTCGAGGATCACTGCCGTGCGGTCGATCGCGGTGCGGCCGAGCAGCTTCTCCAGATTGCGCTGCTGTGCTGGAGTGAGCTCGTCGTCGAACACGACGGTGTCCGCGTCGACTCGTTCCGCGAGCTCTGCCAGCTCGTGCCCTTTGCCACGACCGATGAACGTGGCAGGGTCCGGACGCGCCCGGCGCTGCGCGACCCGCGCCGCGACGTCAGCGCCCGCCGTGTCGACGAGAAGTGCGAGCTCGTCGAGGTTCGCGTCCACTGCCTCCGCGTCGGTGCCGGGCAGGACGACCCCTACGAGCACGATGCGCTCGCGAAACTCGCGCGTGATTAGCGTGCCCGGGAGCTGCGTCGTCATCCGCCCTCGTGGAGCGCCGCGTCGACAAGCGCCGCGTCGACCAGCGCCGAGTCGACTTCCACATCCGCGACCTTCCGCACCGGGCCGCCGAGCTCGACGCCGTCTATCGTCTCGGATGCGGCGTCCGCGCCTGCATGCCCCCCGAGGCGGACCTCCAGGCGGCCACCGGGATTGTCGACGGTGACCCGGTCTCCGGACATCCCCCATGCGCGCGCCACCGCGGCGACGGCGCAGGTGCCGGTTCCGCAGGCAAGGGTCTCTCCGACGCCGCGCTCGAGCACCCGCAGCTCGAAGTCGGCCCCGCGGCGGCCGGGCCGTACCACCTCGAGGTTCACCGGCGCGCCCGCGGCTCTCGTGGCGGCAGAGCTCAGGGCGTGGAGGTCCAAGTGGTCGAGGTCGACGTCGTGGTCGGAGTCTCCGATGACGACCAGGTGCGGGTTGCCCACGTCGGCGAGGCGCGCTCTCGCCCCCGGCAGGGGGCTCGCCACCTCGGGCCCGAGCCTCACCGGTCCCATTTCCACTCGCGCCCAGGCTCGGCCACCCGTGGCAGACGTGGCAGGCTCATAATCCACGGTGCGCACCCCTGACGCCGTGGCGACACGGACCTCCGGGGGCGCCGCGACGCCCGCGAGGACGGCGGCGTGGACCAGGCATCGGATGCCGTTGCCGCTCATCTCCGCTTCCGACCCGTCCGCGTTGTAGAGCACCATCTCGAGATCGGTGCCCGGACCACCCCGGCGCCCGAGGATGATCCCGTCGGCCCCCACACCACGACGGCGGTCGCACACCAGCCGAACCTGCGCAGGAGACAGCGAGCACGAAGCGGAGCCGTCCCCGCCCGCGTCGAGAACCACGAGGAAGTCGTTCCCCGCCGCCTCCAGCTTCACCATCGGAAAGCCTGTTCCCGCGACCGGCTCGCGCCCGACCGGGCGCGTCGCACGACGTGAGCCGGTCTTGACCATGCTCACCAGTCTCGCACCGGCCCGGTCGCCTTCGCGCTCGTGCCGCCGAGCGCCGCCGCGAGCACGTCCTCGGCGTTCTCGTCGGCACGGATCCAGCGGATCCGTGGGTCACGGCGGAACCAGGACCACTGCCTGCGCGCAAAGGCGCGGGTACGCCGGACGGCCTCGGCGACGCACTCCTCGAGGGGGGCTCCGAGCTCGACATGGGCGAGCAGCTCCTTGTAGCCGAGCGCCTGGCGCGCGGTGCGCGACAGGCCCCCCGGGCGCGCCGCCAGTCGGCGGACCTCGTCGAGGAGGCCGACGTCCAGCCAACGCGCGAACCGCTGCTCGATCCGACGGTCGACCACATCCGGCAGGTACGGAAGACCGCAGAGCGTGACTCCGGAGGGCGCGTAGGCGCCGAGCCCGGGCCCGTAGGACGAGAACGGACGACCCGAGCCAAGAGTCACCTCGAGCGCGCGCACGACGCGGCGGCGGTTCGAGTCGGTCGTGCGCGATGCAGCGAGCGGGTCGAGCGCGGCGAGCCGCGCGTGCAGCGCCTGGACCCCTCCAGGTCGCAGGGCCTCCTGCTCGAGCGCCTCGGCCACAGACGGGTACCGCGGCGGGATGTCGAGCGAGTCCACGACTGCGCGTAGGTAGAGGCCCGTACCGCCTACGAGGAGGGCGCGCCCCCCGCGCCCGGCGATGTCGGCGCGCGCCGCGTTCGCCGCCGTCTGGAAGTCCCGCACGGTGAACTCGGTGCCCGGGTCGACGAGGTCGAGCAGGTGGTGCCGCACGGCGCCACGTTCGGTGCAAGAGGGCTTCGCCGTGGCGATGTCCATTCCCCGGTAGACGGTCATGGAGTCCACGCAGACGAGCTCGACGTCGGCCAGGCGGAGCGCCACTGCCATGGCGAGCGAGGACTTGCCCGACGCCGTGACCCCGACCAGCGCGACGACCGGCGTGGTCAAGCGGCGTTGACCGGGATCCGCCGGCGGTGACCAGGGGCCGCCGTCACCCGCAGGAGAGCCCCGACCAGATGGTGGGGCGCCGCGCCGGTCACCTCCACCTCGCAGAAGGCGCCGGGCGCGGCCGTGCCGACGAGGGCACCCGGTACGAAGTGGACGAGCTTTCCCTGGCGGGTCCGTCCGGCCAGCACCGCGGGATCGCGCCGGCTCGGTCCTTCGACGAGCACTTCCTCGGTGCGCCCCACGCGCGCCTGGTTGCGTCGCAGCGCGGAGCGCTCGACCACCTGTCGCAGCCGCGCGAAGCGGTCGGCCACGACGTCCGGAGGCACGAACATCTCCTCCATGGCGGCAGCCCGCGTCCCTGGCCTCGGCGAGAAGATGAAGGTGTACGCGCTGTCGAACTGTGCCTCCGCAGTGACCGCGAGGGTCTCGGCGAAATCGTCCTCGGTCTCCCCGGGGAACCCGACGATGAGATCGGTCGTGACGGCGAGGTCCTCCACCGCCGCGCGCGCGGCTTCGAGACGCGAGAGGTACCGCTCGGCCGTGTACCCGCGCCGCATTGCCGCCAGGATGCGGTCGCTTCCTGCCTGGAGCGGCAGATGGAGCTGCTCGCAGACCGCGTCGACGTCGGCCATCGCGGCGACGGTCTCGGGTCGGAGGTCCTTCGGATGGGGGCTCGTGAAGCGGACCCTCCGAACACCCTTCACCGCGCCGACCTCCCGGAGCAGGTCGGCGAAGAGCGGCCGGCGCCGGGTCAGGTCGCGCCCGTAGGAGTTCACGTTCTGGCCGAGCAGGGTGACCTCGACGACCCCGCGGCGGGCGAGCGAGCGCACCTCCTCGACGAGATCGGCGACCGGGCGGCTCACCTCGGGACCGCGTACCGCAGGCACGATGCAGAAGGCGCACGAGTTGTCGCAGCCGGTCTGGATGGTGACCCACGCCGCGTACGGCAGCTCACGCGCCGCCGAGAGCGCGGGCGCGTGATCCACGAGCGCGGGGTCGGGGGCGTCGAGCACCTCGACGACGGGGCCCCCAGCCGCCGCCCGCCGCAGGAGCTCCGGGGCGCGGGACAGATTGTGGGTCCCGAACACGACGTCGACGTGAGGAGCCCTGCGCCTGACGAGCTCGCCGTCCTTCTGGGCGAGACAGCCGCCCACCGCGATCTGTAGATCGGGGCGCTCCTGGCGCAGCGTCTTCAGCTGGCCAAGGTGCCCGTAGAGTCTGTTGTCGGCGTTCTCACGGATGCAGCACGTGTTGAAGACGACGAGGTCTGCGTCCTCGAGGCTCTCGGCGGGCTCCATCCCCTCCGCGCGCAGCAGCCCCGCCAAGCGCTCGGAATCGTGCTCGTTCATCTGGCACCCGAAGGTGCGGAGAAGGAACTTGCGGCTCACCGCCCGAGTCTAGGCCGGGCCCTCGCGCGCTCCCCGACGACGAGCCCTTCGACGTCCGCGTGCAGCTCGAGGACCCGGCCGGCCAGGCCCGTGCCGGCCAGGGCGCCACGTCCGGCATCCGCGACCCGGCGGGCGTCGCGCCCGTCGCAGATCCCGAGGAGCGTCGGGCCGGCGCCCGACCAGCACGCTGCTCTCGCGCCACCCCTTTCCAGCGCGCCGAGGAGCTCCGGCGCTTCGGGGAAGAGCGGAGTCCGCGGTCCCTGGTGCAGCCGGTCCCCCGTTGCCTGTGGGGAAAGCCTTCGCCGGTCGCCGAGCCCTTCGATGAGCAGTGCGAGACGACCGAGGTTGAAGACGGCGTCCGCCCGCGGCACCTCGGCCGGTAGCGACTCGCGCGCCCGCGCGGTCTCGAGCGGCCGGTCTGGGATCACCGCGACGAAGGCGAGGCCGGGGTCGAGCGGCAGCTTCGACACCCGCCATCCGTCCCCGATCGCGTTGACGGCGATCAGCCCCCCGGTGCAGGCCGCGGCCGCGTTGTCCGCGTGACCGTCCGTGCCCGCCGCGACCG
>JBOGGB010000305.1:0-1656 GCA_050743605.1 Acidimicrobiales bacterium | reverse complement strand
ATCCTGGGTACATTGGATCGGTGAACGCGGACCGTTACAAATGGATCGCCCTGTCGAACACCACGATCGGCGTGCTGATGGTGACGATCAGCGGATCGATCACGATCATCTCCCTACCCGACATCTTCCGAGGCATCCACCTGAACCCGCTTGCCGCCGGGAACACCCCGTACTTCCTCTGGCTGCTGATGGGCTTCCTGGTCGCGACCGCTGTCCTGGTGGTGACGTTCGGCCGGATCGGCGACATCTTCGGTCGCGTCCGCATGTACAACCTCGGCTTCGCGGTGTTCACGGCGTTCTCGATCATGCTCTCGATCACGTGGCTCGGCGGGCCCGCAGGCGCCATGTGGCTCATCGTGATGCGGATCCTCCAGGGCGTCGGCGGCGCGCTCCTGTTCGCGAACTCGAGTGCGATCATCACCGACGTCTTCCCCGAGGACCAGCGCGGGCTCGCGCTCGGGATCAACGTGGTCGCCGCGATCTCGGGCTCCTTCATCGGGCTGATACTCGGCGGGCTGCTCGGCCCCGTGGACTGGCGGCTCGTGTTCCTCGTCTCGGTGCCGGTGGGGCTCTTCGGGACGATATGGGCCTACCTGAAGCTTCACGACACGGGGGTGCGCGCCCCTTCGAAGATCGACTGGGTGGGGAACCTCACGTTCGCGGTCGGCCTCGTGGCGATCCTCGTGGGGATCACGTACGGGATCCTCCCCCACGGCACCTCCTCCATGGGCTGGACCAGCCCGATGGTGGACACGTGCCTCATCGGTGGAGCGATCGTCCTCGCCCTGTTCGTCTGGGTCGAGACCCGCGTCGCGCACCCCATGTTCAGGCTGCCCCTCTTCCGGATCCAGGCGTTCACGGCTGGGAACGTTGCGAGCCTGCTCTCGTCACTCGCCCGTGGCGGGCTCATGTTCATCCTGATCGTCTGGCTCCAGGGGATCTGGCTACCGCTCCACGGCTACAGCTTCGCCTCGACGCCGCTGTGGGCAGGCATCTACATGGTGCCCATGACCGTCGGCTTCCTCGCCGCGGGGCCCGTGGCCGGGTACCTCTCCGACCGCTACGGCGCCCGTCCTTTCGCGACCGCAGGAATGGTCGCCTCGGCGGTCGTCTTCGTCTTGTTCCAGCTCCTGCCGGCAGACTTCGGCTACCTCGAGTTCGCAGTGCTTCTCCTCGCCTACGGGCTCGCCTCGGGCCTGTTCTCCTCGCCGAACCGCGCAGGGATCATGAACAGCCTGCCCCAGAGCCAGCGCGGTGCGGGCGCCGGGATGTCTGCCACCTTCCAGAACTCCGCGATGGTGCTCTCCATCGGGATCTTCTTCACGCTCATAATCATCGGGCTCTCCGGCACGCTGCCGTCGGCCCTCTATCACGGGCTGAGCGCTCAGGGAGTGCCTCGCACGATCGCAGCCAAGGTCTCCCACCTTCCGGCGGTGAGCAGCCTCTTCGCCGCCTTCCTCGGGTACAACCCGATGCACACCCTCCTCGGCCCGGCGCTCACGCACATCTCGCGCGCCCACGCGGCCGTCCTCACCGGGCGCAAGTTCTTCCCGAGCCTCATCGCACCGCCCTTCATGAAGGGCCTGCACACCGCATTCGACTTCGCCGCTGCAGCTTGCGGGCTGGCGGCCGTTGCGTCGTGGCTGCGGGGAGGGA
>JBOGGB010000304.1:0-2699 GCA_050743605.1 Acidimicrobiales bacterium | reverse complement strand
GATGTCAAGTGTTGTTACACTGGGACCATGAGAACAGACCAGCAAGTGCGGACGGCGTGGTCCTGCAGCCGATGCGGCCAGTGGCTCTACACCGAAGAAGCGGTGCCCCGAGGAGCGACGTGCCCGGTGTGCGACGGGATGTTGGTGGAGCGAGGGCGATTGATTCCTCCCCACGGCTGAAGCCGGGGGATTCCTGGCTCAGGCTGCCTGCGACTCCAACGGAGGCGCAGGTCTTCCACCATCAACACCAGCAGGGTCGAACCCGGCCCTGGCGACCATGACGGCCGCGGAGTTCTTGTCACGAGGCTTCACCACACCGCAGTGCTCACAGGTGTAGGTCCGCTCGGACAGCGGGAGGCGGTGCTTGGCTCTCGCACCGCATTCGAAACAGTCCATCGTCGTGTAGGAGGGGTCCACCAACCGGAGGTCTCTGCCGTGCTTCGTCGCCATTGCGACCAGCTCTCGCTTGGTCGTGCCGATTGCACCATCGGCGGCCTTCTTTGCCATCGTGGAGCGGGCGAGGAACTTCGGCCGGAAGTCCTCGACTGCGAGCTGGTCGAACTCGGTCACCACGGCCTTCGCCCACGTCCGGGCATCGTCCTGACGCTGACGAGCAATCTGTCGGTGGAGCTTCACCGCCCGTCGCTTCGCCTTCGTGTAGCCGTTGGACGCGGGCTGTCCCTTTGCCGGGCGGCGGCGAGCCATCATCTTCTGGTAGCGGGCGAGCTTCCCGGCCGCCGACTTCCCCCGTTGGCGGTGGTCGAGGTCGAAGGCGTCTGTGGTCGTGGTGGCGATGACCGACACCCCCCAGTCGACGCCGATGACCCGACCAGTCGGTGCCAGTTTCTCGTGCTCCACCTGGACGACGAACGAGCTCCACCAGTCGCCCACCGCGTCGCGGTACACGTTCACGCTGGAGGGCACCGAGGCCAACTCCCTCGACCACACCGGGCGCAGGACAATGCCACCCGCCAGATGCAGACGGACACGGCCGGTCCCGGCGTCCGCCTTCAGTGAGAAGCCGTTCCTCGTGTACTGGAGACTTGCCAGCGCCCGGTGGCGGGACTTGAACTTCGGCAACCCTCGCCGCTGGCGTACCGGCAACTTCGCCTTCCTGTCGGCGAGTGCCTTCGCCCGTGCCTTGCCGAACCCGCGGACCATCTGCTGCTGGACTACCGAGGACCCAGCACTGAGCCATTCGTTATCCGCCCGCCAAGAGGTCAGCATCTTGCCGAGTTGAGCTGGACCGCAGGTCACCTTCTGCTCGGGGGTCCCATGGTTGGCGAGATTGGCGGCATGGGCCTTCTTCGACTCCTCGACGCACCGGTTCCAGACCCACCGGGCGTGGTCCCACTCGGCGAGGAGCTTCCGCTCCATCACCGGGGACACGCGCAGCCGGTAGCAGTACCGTGCGACATTAGTCGAACTCATGTTCGCAGTATACTGCCCGGCGGGAACTACTATTGGGACGTGGAGATCAAGTCCAACAACAATGTCGTCTACCGCTGCGCCTACCACGTGGTCTGGTGCCCGAAGTACCGCCGTCCGGTCATCAAGGATGACCCCACGTTCGGCGACATCGACTCTCGCTTGAAGGAGATCATTGCTGGGGTCTGCGCCGAGCGCGATGCCGAGCTTGTGGAACTGGAGACGATGCCGGACCACGTCCATCTCCTTGTCGGTGTCGATCCGCAGTTCGGCATCCATCGGCTCGTCCGCCAGATCAAGGGTCGCTCGTCGCGACTGCTTCGAGCGGAGTTCCCCTCGCTGCGCTCTCGACTTCCGACGCTCTGGACCAACAGCTACTTCGTCGCTACCGTCGGCGGGGCACCGCTAGAGATCGTCAAGCAGTACGTGGCCAATCAGCGCAACGTCTGATCCGCTACATCGGTCCTCCGGCCCGAGCGGGGCTCTGCCTCCCCACGGCTAAAGCCGGGGGCTTCCCGCCCCACACCCCAGTTCGGTGACGCAGTGCTGACCCGCCCCGAAGTGGATCGAGCAACTCGCGAGGAGACCGAGAAGCTCATCAGCAAGACGGTCGCGCAGCACCTCCAAGAGTACTCTGACGACAGCTGCGCAGGACTCTTCTCGGGCGGGGGTGGCAACCGGTACTGCTCGGACCGTCCGTTGCATGTACGTGCTGGCCACGTCGCACCTCTTCTTCGCTCGCCGTCTCGACGAGGTCGATCGGAACGAGACGACCGAGCTCCGCGCTGTGGCGCTCCTCGACGACGAGGTGCGTGATCGCGCGTTTGACGGGATCGACGACGACACGCACCAGCTCCCCGCACGGTCCTTCCTCGCAGAGGACCTGGGCTCTCGTAGCCGGGCCGGCGCACGCGCGCCGCGTGGACCTGGTGGGGCGACGACCCCGCACCCCCTGGACGACAGCGGGCTATTTCGCGCGACTTGTTCTCACGCGGGCCCTTACCGACTACCAGCCGGCGAGTCGTCGTCAGCGCAAGCGCGGCGACCTCCGTACTTCACCCGAGGTCCGGGTGGACGATGAGAAGTCGAGCGTCAGCTGCAGCCAACACCTGAAAGTCGTCCAAGTTCGCGGTGACGATCGACAGTTGTGGACGAAGGCGAAGTGGACGACGACCTCGTACGCGACATGACCGAGGTTCTCACCTCCTTCTGCGCCCGGCTCTACGGGCGCAGCGGGGCGCGCAACAGGGCGCTCCGGGCAATGACGACGG
>JBOGGB010000303.1:0-1633 GCA_050743605.1 Acidimicrobiales bacterium | reverse complement strand
CGCGCGCCCGTCTCGCTCGCGGTCGGCGGCATGACCTGCGGCGCCTGTGCCGCTCGAATCGAGCGGCGCCTGAACCGCCTCGACGGCGTGCAGGCGCGGGTCAACTTCGCCACCGACCGGGCGTCGGTCGTGGCGCCGCCGGCGTTGGACCCCGCCCGGCTGATCGAGGAGATCGAGTCACTCGGCTACACGGCGGACCTCCTCGGCCCGCTCGAGGGCGGCAGCCACGGGCAGGGGCGCGACGGCGCTCCCGAGCAGGTGGGGCCACAGGCGGGCCACCCCGCACGGGACCCCGACGACGAGCTCGCCCGGCGGGTGCGATGGCTCGGTCGCCGGCTGGTCGTCGCGGCGATCCTGTTCATGCCGCTGTGCGACACGTCGCTCGCGTTCTCGCTCGTGCCGACGGTGCGGTTCCCGGGGTGGCAGTGGTTGATGGTGGTGCTCGCCGCTCCGGTCGTCACCTGGGCCGCATGGCCCTTCCACGCCGCAGCAGTGCGCCACGCGAGGCACCTCACGTCCACGATGGACACGCTCGTCTCGCTCGGAGTCGTCGCATCGACCGCCTGGTCCTTCTACGCGATGTTCTTCCAGGACACGAGCCATGCCGGCACGTCGATCGCCGCGGTCCTCACCCACCACTCCGGCGGGTCGATCTACCTGGATGTCGCCGCGGGGGTCACCACGTTCCTGCTCGCCGGCCGCTACTTCGAGGCGCGCTCACGCCAGCGCAACGGCGACGCGCTGCGCGCGCTCGCCGCAGTGAGCGCGAAGGAGGTGTCGCTGCTCGACGCAGACGGCACTGAGCGACGCGTCGCCGTCACACGGCTCGAGGTGGGCAGTCGGTTCGTCGTGCGCCCCGGGGAGAAGGTCGCCACGGACGGAGAGGTCGAGCACGGGGAGTCCGCGATCGACCGGAGCCTCATGACCGGGGAGTCCGAGCCCGCCGAGGTCGGCCAAGGGGGGCCGGTCGTCGGGGGCACCGTCTGCCTCACCGGAAGGCTGGTGGTCCGGGCGACCAAGGTCGGCGGCGATACCCAGCTCGGCCAGATGCTCGACCTCGTCGAGCGCGCGCAGAACGAGAAGGCCGCCGTCCAGCGACTCGCTGACCGCATCTCGGCTGTCTTCGTGCCGGTCGTGATCCTCCTCGCGCTCGGCACCCTGTGCGGCTGGCTCCTGTCGGGAGCGTCCACGATCGTCGCGAGCAACGCCGGCCTCTCGGTGCTCATCATCGCCTGCCCGTGCGCGCTCGGGCTCGCCACCCCTGCCGCGCTCTTCGTGGCGTCCGGAGCGGGCGCACGGCAGGGGATCTTCTTCAAGGGCTATCGCGCCCTGGAGGCGTCCCGGCAGGTCGACACCGTCGTGCTGGACAAGACGGGGACCGTGACCGAGGGCCGCATGGCCGTCGTGGACGTGGCGAGTACCGATCCCTTCGATCGTTCTTCGCTCCTGCGCCTCGCCGGGTCGCTCGAGGCCGCCTCCGAGCATCCGGTCGCGCGGGCGATCGCCGTCGCGGGAGCCGAAGCCGGCGACCTCTCTCCAGTCGAGTCCTTCCGCGCGGTGCCTGGGCTGGGCGCGCTCGGCACCGTCGACGGCGCGAAGGTGTCGGTGGGCCGAGCGATGCTGGACGCGGCCC
>JBOGGB010000302.1:0-9295 GCA_050743605.1 Acidimicrobiales bacterium | reverse complement strand
GGTCGAACACGGTGACCTGCCCCTCGAACCTGAAGATCGACCCGTGCACGACCGGGACACGCTTGAGGAGGGAGGCATCGTTCACGAGGTAGCGCGTCGGGAAGTTGTCGGTGCCGTCCAGGATCAGGTCGTAGCCGTCGAAGATCTCGAGCACGTTGTCGGCGCCGAGCCGGACGTCGAAGGTCTCGACGGCAACGTCAGGGTTCAGCGCAGTGAGCGTCTTCTTCGCCGAGTCCACCTTCCTCTCGCCCAGCCGGTCCATGTTGTGCAGGATCTGACGCTGCAGGTTCGATTCGTCCACCACGTCCATGTCGATGATGCCGATGGTGCCGACCCCCGCCGCGGCCAGGTAGAGCCCCGCCGGGGACCCGAGGCCGCCTGCGCCGAGCAGGAGCACCTTCGAGTCGAGGAGCTTCTGCTGGCCCTGGTCTCCCACCTCGGAGAGGAGCAGGTGCCGCTGGTAGCGGTTTCGCTGATCACTCGTGAGCGTGCGGGGAGCGCTCCAAGGACGGCCTTCGTCCTTCCACCGGTTGAAGCCGCCGGCCAGCGAAACCACGTCGTCGTAGCCGAGATCGCCGAGCGTCTTCGCGGCGAAAGCTGACCTGGTGCCGCCCGCGCAGTAAACGACGACCGGGGCCTTCTTGTCGGGGATCCGTCCCTCCACGCCGAACTCGAGGTTGCCCCGTGGCAGGTGGATGGCGCCCGGGATCGCCCCCTGCTGGTACTCGTCGGGCTCGCGCACGTCGAGGAACGTGGAGCTCTCAGAACGCCGCGCGGCATCCTCGGGCTCCACCTCGGTGACGGCGGCTTTCACCTGGGCCAGGAGCTCGCGGGGGGTCGTCATGCGCAATATCCTACCGGCTGGGTCAACATTCGGTCGCGGCGATCCCTGTCGAACCCCGCCGAGCCCGAGCTCGGCAGACTGGGTGCATGGACGTGCACGACGCAGCACAGGCCCGCCGGATGGTCCGCAGCTTCTCGGAGCGGCCCGTGGCGGCCGCGGTCCTCGACGAGCTCCTCACCGACGCGCTGCGCGCTCCAACCGCGGGCCACGCGCAAGGCACGGCATGGGTCGTCCTGCAGGGACCCGACGAGACGACTGCGTACTGGCACGCCGCCACGACGGCGTCCTGGCGGGAGCGCTCGGCGCGCTGGCCCGGGCTCTCCCGGGCGCCGGTGGTCGCCGTCGCCCTCGGGTGCCCCCCGGCATACGTCGCCCGCTACGCGGAGCCCGACAAGGCACGAGCCGCTCACGGGGTCGCCTTGGGAGAGACCGAGGCTGCGTGGCCGGTGCCCTACTGGCACGGAGACGCGGCCTTCGGGGTGATGACCCTTCTCCTGGGCGCCGCTTCCGCAGGGCTCGGCGCCTGCTTCCTGGGGAACTTCCGGGGGGAGGGCGGCGTGCTCGCGGCCCTGGGGGTCCCGGAGGGATGGCGCTTGTTCGGCGCGGTCGTGCTCGGACATCCCGCGGGTGACGACACCCGGTCGGCATCGCTCACACGTCCCGGGCCGGGCGTGCGCGCGCGCGTGCACTACGGCGGATGGGCTCAGTGAAGCGACCGGCGGACGCCCTCGACGATGCGCGCCACGCTCGGCATCGCCGCGTCCTCGAGCGCGTCCGCCGCCGGGAGGGGCACATGGGGCGTCGTGACACGGACGATCGGCCCGTCGAGATCGAAGAGATGCTCCTCGGCCACGATGGACGCGACCTCGGCACCCCATCCGCACAGGCGAGGGTTCTCCTCCACCGTCACGAGATGTCCAGTCTCGATGACCGACCGCGCGATCGTCGTCACGTCCAGAGGGACGAGGGTCCGAAGGTCGATGACGGTGACCTCCACGCCCTCGGCGGCAAGCCATTCTGCGGCCTCGAGCGCGCGGGGCACCATGGCGGCGAGCGCCACGACCGTCGCGTCCGCGCCGTGGCGGCGCACTGCGGCGGTGCCGAGCTCGTCGACGATCTCTCCGTCGGGCACTTCCCCCTTCGTTGGGTACAGCGACTTCTGCTCGAAAAACAGCACGGGGTCCGGGTCGCGCACGGCCGCCGCCAGCAGCCCGACCACGTCGCGGGGAGTGGATGGCGCGACCACCTTCAGGCCCGGGATCGCCATTGCCCAGTTCTCCACGCTCTGCGAGTGCTGCGCCCCGAAGCGCACGCCGCCGCCGTTGGCGGAGCGCACGACTAGCGGAAGCGACACCTGGCCGTTGGTCATGTAACGGGTCTTCGCGATCTCGTTCGCCACGAGGTCCCAGCACACCGCGAAGAAGTCGGAGAACATGATCTCGGCGATCGGACGCAACCCGGTCATCGCGGCGCCCATCGCGGCGCCGAGGATCGCCTGTTCGGAGATCGGGGTGTCCGCCACCCTCCACGGCCCGAACCGATCGAGCAAGCCGACCGTGGCCTTGAAGACGCCGCCGGCGGCCGCCACGTCCTCCCCGACGAGGACCACCGAGGGATCGCGTTCCATCTCCTGTGCGATCCCGCGCGCGACCGCGTCTCGGTAGGTCATCTCCGCCATGAGGAGCCTCCGTCCGCCCAGACGTCGGACTCGACGAGCGAGAGACCTGGCGGCGGGCTCGCCGCAGCCGCCTTCGTCGCCGCCTCGACCGCCTCGTGCGACGCCTCTTCGATGCTCCTTAAGAACGACTCGTCGACTCCCGACGCGAGCAGGCGCGCACGGTAGCGTGGGAGCGGGTCGCGCTCGAGCCACGTCTGGACCTCCGCGTCAGGCCGGTACTTGCCCGGGTCCGCCCTCGAGTGGCCGCCATGGCGATACGTCTCGGCCTCCACGAGCGCCGGGCCGGCGCCGGACCGGGCGTGGGCGATCGCCGCGGTCGCGACGTGGTAGGTGGCATCTGCGTCGTTGCCGTCGACGAGCACCGGTGCGAGCCCGTAGGCCTGAGCGCGGTCGGCCGCGGGGTGCGCCACCGCCGTCACCGACGAGATCGGCGTGTACTCCATCCACCGGTTGTTCTCGCAGACGAAGACCACCGGCAGCTTCCAGACCACGGCCAGGTTCAGCGCTTCGTGGAAGGCGCCGATGTTGGTCGTGCCGTCGCCGAAGAAGCACACGGCCACGTCCCCGGTGCCGCGCAGCTTGGACGACCAGGCAGCTCCGTTCGCGATCGTGAGATGTGCGCCGACGATCGCGTAGGAGCCCATCATGCGGTGCGCGACGCTCGTGAGATGCATCGAGCCGCCCTTGCCGGCCATCAGCCCGCCCTGTCGTCCCATCAGCTCGGCCATCACTGCCGCCATCGGGACGCCGCGGGCGAGCGTGTGGTTGTGCCCCCGGTACGTCGCGAACGTGTAGTCCGAGGGTCGCATCGCTGCGGCGAACCCGGCGGCGATCGCTTCCTGACCGAGGCCGAGATGGCTGGTCCCCTTGACGAGGCCCTGGAGGAAGAGGTCGTAGGCGCGCTTCTCGAAGTCGCGCATCTCGACCATCGCCTTGTAGATGGCGGCTCGCACGGCGAGAGGTGCCGGAGCAGAGGGGATGGCTCCGGCGATGGCCGACCCGGGGGCAGGCCCGATCCCCGGTGCGCCCGGTCCAGGCGTCGATGCCCCCGCCCCGCCTGCGCCCGACCACTCCTGCAGCTCCGTCATCGCTTCACCATCCTGTTGACTGTAGCGAGATCGATTGCACGCGCACGACCTCAGCGACTGACGTCCCCGCGTCCTGGGCCGCCTCTGCCTGGTTCGGCGCGGGCACCCGGCGGCGGGAGCCCGTTCGCAGCCGATTGCATCCGAGCTCAGTCTGCGGACGGGCGTCCGCGATTGTCAATGTCTGCCACGGTTCGCTCAGCGCGTCCTGGCCGGTGCGCGCGCTGCCCGTCCGCGCTGCCTGTCCGCGCACCACCTGCCGCACGCGGCCGGCGGGCGGACCTTCACGGCCGGTTAGGCGGGTCGGGCTTCCAGCCCGCCGCTTCGCTGCCGCCCTCGGTGCGCTCGTCGGGGACGCGCCGCTCCGTCCCCACCGAGTCCGGATCGAGCTGGTGGCCGACCGAGAGGTACTCGCCCTGGGACATCGGTCGACCTCGGACGCGCGTGATCACCTCCTGCTCTGGTCGGCGCTGGCTCTTGATGGCCTGGAGCGCGACTGTCCGCTGGTCGGCTTCGGTGAGAGGTGGCTGCACCATCCCGCGAGGCCACAGGCGCCGCGCGAGCACGGTGTTCAGCTCGGCTGCGTACAACGTGACCTGCGCGCCCACGTAGAGCCATGCGATCAGGGCGAGCACCGTCCCGAACACGCCGTAGACGGCGTTGTCGCCGCGCAGGTAGTGACCGACGACGTACCCGCCCAGTGCTTGCAGCACGGTCCAGAGGACACCGCCGAACAGCGCGCCCGGCAGGAGCTGACGCGTCTCGACCAGTTTGGGCGTGAGCACCCGGAAGGCGGCGGCGTACAGCGCGACGTTGAGGACGGCGGCCAGGCACTCCGCGGCGACGCCGAGCCAGAAGTCGTGCTTCCCGAAGGTGCCGAAGCTGGCGAGGACGGTCGTGAGCAGGACGCCGACGCCCAGGAGCGCGAGGAAGCCGAAGCTCCGGACCATGCGCGTGAGGTAACCGGGGCGGATCGCGGCGGGAATGCTCCACACCTGTTCCATGGCATACAGCCCGGAACCGCCGAGCCCGGTCGCGCCGTAGAAGAGCCCGAGGATGCCGACCACGAGACCGAAGGCAGAATTGCGCTTCAACACCTTCACGTTCTCCGCGAGCTGCTTCCCCACCACTGGGAACTGGCCGAAGGCCGAGTGCAGGACGTCGTGGCGCAGCGATGGCCGGGACGACAGGACGAGCGCGAGCACGGTCTCGAGTAGGAGAAGCAACGGGAAGATGGTGGTGAACAGCGCGTAGGTCAGCTGCACCGCCAGCGCTCCCCCGTTGTCGTTCCCGTACTTCTTCACGACGCCGAAGACGAACCCCGGCATCCGATGGGACTGCTGGAAGGCGTCGACCCTGCGGAGAGTCCGCTCTATCGGGTTCACGGCTGCGCCCGGTGGCGCAGGGAGATCGAGCTCGACGACACCGCGCCCGGCTAGCCGTCGCTCACCGCGGCGAACGGCCCGACGAGCAGGCCGGCCGCGGTGGTGTGAGGGACCGAAGGATGCGGACGGGTCGTCACCATCGCCTTGGCGGCTTACGCCTTGCCGACCCTCTCTGTTCGATCCCCTGACCCATGGTCGTCTCCCATTTTCATCTGCCCCCGCCATCTTGTCCTGTGGCGCCCGGCTCGTCCTGTGGAGCCCGGCTCGTCCTGTGGCGGGCTCGACCTGTCGTCGCCGTCGGGGTCGTCGTCGCCGTCTCCGCGCGCACTGTCAGCCGTCCTGCTTGGAGCTGGTGGTACCCACAAGTCACCCAGTCGCCACCAACGCCTTCTCCCTAGCGGTCCGGTTTCGTCATGTCGGCGTCGGGTACGGAGGTGCCAGATCCGTTCCGCCGTGCAAGGAACACAGCCGGGCATCGTGACCCGAACCACCCGACAAGTCAGGAGATAGAGCCAGCCGATGACCATCGCCTCCAGATTCAAGATCTCCGCGTGGCCGGTGCTGCGTCAGGCGGAGGGACCTGACCGAACTGCCCGCGGCGCCGCCGCGAAGTCCCGGCGTTCTTCCCTGCTCCGTCCACGTATCACCGAGGCAGACAAGGTCGTCAAGTCCGTGTGCCCCTACTGCGCCGTGGGCTGCGGCCAGAACGTGTTCGTCAAGGACGAGAAGGTCGTCCACATCGAGGGCGACCCGGACTCGCCGCTGAGCCGGGGCCGACTGTGCCCAAAGGGGGCTGCCACCATGCAGCTCACGACCGGCAAGTCACGACGCTTCGAGGTCCTCTACCGCCCCCCTCATGGCACCGAGTGGGAGACGCTCGACCTCGATCAGGCCATGGACATGGTCGCCGAACGCGTCATCAAGACTCGCAGGGAGACTTGGCAGTGGGAGCAGGGCTCCACGCGCGTCCGGCGCACGATGGGCATCGCGAGTCTCGGGGGGGCCACCCTCGACAACGAAGAGAACTACCTCATGAAGAAGCTGTACACCGCGCTCGGGGTGGTTCAGGTGGAGAACCAGGCACGCATATGACACTCGTCCACCGTCCCCAGTTTGGGGACCTCGTTCGGGAGGGGCGGGGCCACCTCGTTCCCCGGTGACTGGCAGAACGCCGACTGCATCCTGATCCAGGGCTCCAACCTCGCCGAATGCCACCCGGTGGCCTTTCAATGGGTGATGGAGGCCAAGGCCCGAGGCGCCACCGTAATCCACGTCGATCCCCGCTATACGCGCACCAGCGCGCTGACCGACATTCACGTGCCCTTGAGGGTGGGGACCGACATCGTCTTTCTCGGTGCCATCGTCAACTACGTCTTCGAGCACGACGCGTACTTCCACGAGTACGTCCAAGCCTTCACCAACGGACCGACTCTAGTGCGCGAGGACTTCCAGGACACCGAGGATCTCGACGGCCTCTTCTCGGGTCTCACAAGGGACGAGCGCAGCTACGACCCGCACACCTGGCAGTACGAGGGTGCCGATGTCCAAGCCGCGTCCGGCCAGCGCGACAAGCTCTCAGAGAAGCCGGGCCACGAGCACGAGGGCAGAGAGGGACGGGAGGACGGGAGGAGGCCCCATCAGCCCTCCGTCGCCCGTGCCGGGCGCGGCGAATCGCATGGCTCCGGGGGCGCCCGTGCGGCAGCGGACGCGCCCCGGGACGAGACGATGCAGCACCCGCGCTGCGTCCTGCAGATCGTCAAGCGGCATTTCGCCCGTTACACGCCCGAGATGGTGGAGCGGGTGTGCGGCGTGCCCCAGAGCCTCTTCCTGCAGGTCTGCCAGACGCTGGTCGAGAACTCGGGTCGTGAGCGCACCAGCGCGTTCGTCTACGCGGTCGGGTGGACCCAGCACACCGTCGGGGTCCAATACATCCGCACCGCCGCGATCCTGCAGCTCCTTCTGGGCAACATCGGGCGTCCCGGCGGCGGGATCATGGCCATGCGCGGCCATGCCTCGATCCAAGGCTCGACCGACATCCCCACCTTGTACAACCTGCTGCCAGGGTACATCCCGATGCCTCACGCGCACCAGGACGAGGATCTCGACCGGTTCATCGAGGGGTCCTCGACGGAAAAGGGCTACTGGGGCGAGATGAAGTCGTACACCGTCAGCCTTCTCAGGTCCTGGTGGGGATCTCACGCGACCCCCGAGAACGACTTTTGCTTCGACTACCTGCCGCGGCTGACGGGAGACCACAGCAGCTATGAGACGGTGCTCGCCCAGCTCGATGGCGAATGCCGAGGCTACTTCGTGGTGGGCGAGAATCCCGCAGTCGGATCGGCCAACGGGGCGATGCAGCGACTCGGCATGGCCAACCTCGAGTGGCTCGTGGTCCGCGACTTCTCCCTCATCGAGAGCGCCACGTGGTGGAAGGACGGGCCCGAGATCTCGACCGGAGAGCTCGCGACGGAAGAGATCGCGACGGAGGTCTTCTTCTTCCCCGCGGCCGCGCACACCGAGAAGAACGGGAGCTTCACCAACACTCAGCGCCTGCTCCAATGGCATCACGCCGCCGTCGAGCCGGGGGGCCACGCGCGAAGCGAACTGTGGTTCTACTACCACCTCGGCCGCAAGATCAGAGAGAAGCTCGCCGATTCCACGGACGAGATCGACCGGCCCGTGGTGGAGCTCGAGTGGGACTACCCCACCGAGGGCGCCCGTAGAGAGCCGAGGGCCGAAGCCGTCTTGGCCGAGATCAACGGATGCGACGCCGAAGGCAAGCCCCTGACGTCCTACGAGCAGCTGAAGGAGGACGGCTCGACGGCCTGCGGCTGCTGGATCTACTGCGGCGTCTATGCCACAGGCGTGAACCAGTCCGCACGTCGAAAGCCCGCTGGGGAGCAGTCGTGGGTCGCCCCCGAATGGGGTTGGGCGTGGCCGGCCAACCGGAGGCTCATGTACAACCGGGCGTCCGCTGACCGGGAGGGCAACCCCTGGAGCGAGCGCAAGGCGTACGTGTGGTGGAACGAAGAGGAGGCCAAGTGGGTGGGGCACGACACCCCCGACTTCGATCCCACGAAGTCGCCAAGGCACCGGGCCCCCCAGGGAGCCCGCGCCGCCGAGGCGCTCTCGGGAGATGACGCCTTCGTCATGCAGGCCGACGGGAAGGCCTGGCTGTACGCGCCCGCCGGCCTCACCGACGGGCCGTTGCCTACCCACTACGAGCCGCAGGACTCCCCCTTCCAGAATGCGCTTTATCCGAGGCAGCAGCGGAACCCGGCGCGCCAGGTGTTCAGCCGCGACCACAACCGCTACCACCCGGGTCCCACCGAGGACGGCGCAGAGGTGTTCCCCTACATGGCCACCACCTACCGGCTGACCGAGCACCACACCGCCGGAGGCATGTCGCGGTGGCTGGGCTACCTCTCCGAGCTTCAGCCGGAGATGTTCGTCGAGGTGTCGCCGGAGCTGGCGGCCGAGCGAGCGCTGCAGCACGCCGGTTGGGCGCATGTGGTCACCGCCAGGGGGGTGATCGAAGCGCGGGTCATGGTGACTGCTCGCATGGCGCCGCTCGTGGTCGACGGCAGGGTGCACCACCAGATCGGGATCCCCTACCACTGGGGCCAGCAGGGCTGCTCCACGGGGGACTCGGCCAACGAGCTCGCCAGCATCGTCCTCGACCCGAACTCCCACATCCAGGAGGTGAAGGCATTCAGCGCCGACATCAGGCCCGGCAGGAGGCCGAGAGGCCCGGCAGCGCGCGCGCTCGTCGAGGAGTACGTCCGGCGCGCGGGGATCACCGCGCAGACGGGAACGGGGATCTGAAGTGGTCGCGCGTATGAAGGTCCCGACGCTCAATCCCTTCGACACACTGCTCGAGCACATCGACCCCGCGACCTCCGGCGGCTACGACGACCACCCGCCGCGTGTGGGCTTTTTCACCGACACCTCGCTGTGCATCGGGTGCAAGGCCTGCGAGGTGGCCTGCAAGGAGTGGAACCGCGTCCCCGAAGGCGGACTCGAGTTCACCGGGATGTCGTACGACAACACGGTCGGCCTGGGCGCGGACACCTGGCGGCACGTCGCATTCGTCGAGCAGACCACGCGCCTCGGCCAGCAGGTGACGGGGGCAGCCGCAGGGGACGGCGCCGAGGCCGGAGTGCGGTGGCTGATGGCGTCAGATGTGTGCAAGCACTGCACCCACGCCGCCTGCCTTGACGTCTGTCCCACCGGGTCGCTGTTTCGCACCGAGTTCGGAACGGTGGTGGTCCAGGAGGACATCTGCAACGGCTGCGGGTACTGC
>JBOGGB010000301.1:0-1523 GCA_050743605.1 Acidimicrobiales bacterium | reverse complement strand
GGCACACTCTCGACGATCCAATGTTCCTCGGGACGAACGCGCAGCGTGACCTGCGCGGCGCTCGGGCTCGGAACGAAGGCCTCCACCGGGACAGGGTGTGTGCGCACCTGCGCCGTGACCGGCCGGTCGAGCGGGCGCACGGACCTGATGCGGTCCACGCGGAACCGGCGAACGCTCTCTGCGCGATGACAGTACGCGTCCAAGTACCAGTGACCATCGAACGCGGCGACGGCGATCGGTTCGACGACTCGCTCCGTTTCCTCGTCGGTCGACGCCGAGCGGTACTCGATCTCCGCCTGTATCCCGTCGTCGACGAGGCGCTGTACGTCGCGGAGGTGCGCGGGAGCGTCGATGTCGATGACCAGGAGCTGGCGTCCGCCGAGCACCGTGTCCAACTTGGCGAGCGCCCGCGCCAGGGCCCCACTGCGATCGGCACCGGGTACCGCGAGGATCGTGCGGGCGGACGCGGCGAGCGCGAGCCCTTCTGCGGGCGTCAGCCTGCGCGGACGAGCGAGCTCCCTCGGCAGGAACGCCTGCACGACGTCCTCGCTCACCAAGATCTCGAGGAGCGTGTCCGGGGAGTAGGGCGGGAGCCCGCAGCAAGCGGCGAGCTCGAGCTCGGCGACGACCTCCTCCGGCTCGATGTCGAAGCGCGCGGAGACCTCTTCGAGTGGCGCTTCGCGCACATCGGCGAGCCACGACACGATCGCGAGCAGTCGCCGGAGCCGCAGCTGTTGGCTCGGGACTTGGCCGCCCCCCGGCCCATGGCCGTGACCGTGGGGAACGAGCGATGGCGCTGCGGCGAGGTCCTCCCGCGGTCCCGGCGTATCGGCCACCTCGGGGGGGGCGGCGCCGAACGGTGCGCCGCTGAGGTCGCCCGGACCGCTCCGCCTCGTCGACTCGAGCCAATCGATCATCGCGCTCCGCGCGGCCGGTGGACCCTCGATCAGCGCGTGGTCGAGCATGCCCAGGACCCAAGAGCGCATGGCGTCGAAGCTCGTCACGCCCAGACGCAACAGGACGCTTCCGTCCGCACCCTGCGCGACCACGGCACGTGAGCCGACCTCTGTGATCACTCGCGGCCCGTCGACCGCGTCGACCCGCACGAGAACGGGGTCGGATCCCACCTCTTCTGCATCCCGGTAGGGCTCGAGCGACGCTCCGAACGTCGCCGGGTCGGACGTCGCCGGCAACACGCCGCTGTCTGGGGCCCCGACGTGCAACGAGCGGTCGATCCGGTCCACCCGGAACGTGCGTGCCGCCGCGCGCCCGGAGTCCCACCCGACCAGGTACCAGCGACCACCGTGGAAACGGAGCAGGGCCGGGAGCACCACGCGGGGCTCCTCGTGGTAGTCGAAGCGGAGCTCGCGGCGCGCCCGCACCGCGTCGAACAGGGTGGCGAGCGCCGGCGCCGGGGCGAGCGCGGCGAACGGCCGGCCCTGGGGTGCACCCGTCGTGCCCAGCTTCGCAAGCGCGTCCCTCCCGCGGGGGCCATCGACCTGGACCACCGCAACGGCGAGATG
>JBOGGB010000300.1:0-10583 GCA_050743605.1 Acidimicrobiales bacterium | reverse complement strand
GAAGCCTGAGTGCTCGAGCTTGTCCGCCCAGCCCGCGTAGTAGAAGAAGTGCGCGGCGGCCAGGGGGACGTCGACATCGCGCGACTCCCGGATGGGCTTGCCGTTGTCGAGCGACTCGAGCACCGCCAGCTCGCGGGCCCGCTCCTGGATGATGCGCGCGATGCGGAAGAGGTATTTGGCCCGCTCGCGGCCGCGCATCTTCCCCCAGCTCCCTTGAAAAGCGTCGCGCGCGGCGGCGACCGCCTGATCGACGTCGTCTTCATCTGCCTCTGCGACCGAGGTGAGCGGCTCCTCGGTGGCGGGATCGATCGTGGGGAACGTACGCCCCGAGGCGGCTGGACGGAACTCTCCCCGAACGAAGAGACCGTACTGCTCGGCGAGCTGAACGATGTCACGCGACTCGGGAGCAGGAGCGTATTCGAACAACGTCGATCCCACCGTCGTCTCTGCGTCAGTCGATCGTGAAGTAGTCGTGACCCGAGTAGGCGCCGGTGAGCTGCTTCGAGCGCTGCATGAGCAGGTCGTTCAGGAGCGTGGACGCGCCGATGCGCAGGGCCTGGGGAGTGAGCCATGCTTCACCCGCCGTCTCGCGGGCGATGACGAGATAGGAGATCGCCTCCTTTGCCGTGCGTATACCTCCAGCCACCTTCACGCCGACCCGCCGGCCGCTCGACTGCATGAAGTCGCGAGCTGAGGCGAGCAGTACGACGGCGACGGGTCGCGTGGCAGCGGGAGCGAACTTTCCCGTCGACGACTTCACGAAGTCCGCTCCCGCGAGCATCGCGAGCCAGGCGGCCCGCTGGACATTGTCATAGGTGGCCAGCTCCCCAGTCTCGAGGATCACCTTGAGGACCGCGGCGCCGGCGACCTCGCGCACAGCTCGCACCTCCTCGTAGACGAGTCCGTAGCGGCCGGCGAGGAAGGCGGCCCGGTCGATCACCATGTCGATCTCGTCCGCTCCCGCGTCGAGCGCCTCGCGCACGTCCGCGAGCTTCACCGCCCTCGACGCCCGCCCAGAGGGGAACGCAGTTGCGACGGACGCCACGGCGACCGGGCTTCGCGCGAGCTGTGCAGCGGCGACGCCGACGAGGTCGGGGTACACGCACACCGCGGCGACAGGCGGCACGTCGGGATCTCCCGGGTCCGGATGGCGCGCCTTGGCGCACAAGGCGGCGACCTTGCCGGGAGTGTCCGCGCCCTCCAGGGTGGTGAGGTCGATCATGGCGATCGCCGTGTCGAGCGCCCACACCTTCGCCTCGTGCTTGATCGACCGGGTGGACAGCGCTGCCGCACGCGCCTCCGCTCCGACCTGGTCCACGCCCGGGAGGCCGTGGAGGAATCTCCGCAGAGCCGAATCGGAGCCGGCGAGGTCCGGCGACCACGAGGCGGCGGGGCGCGGCACGGGCGCTCCCGGCGAGGGCTCGGCATGCGCCGCGGTCCGGACCGCCGCGGACGATGTGGGCGACGCCGTGGGCGACCCTGCGCGGCTCTCCATCGTGGCCACAGTAGTGCCGGCGGCCGGAGGGTCGCCGGGGCGGTCAAGAAGCGCCGGCGGCGGCGCGGGCCGCCGCGAAGCCCGGCTTGATCACCGCGTTGATGAGCTTCAACCGCTCGTCGAAGTGCGCGAAGGCGCTCTTCATCGCGTTCAGCGTCAGCCACTCGATGTCTCGCAAGTCGTAGCCGAACGCCTGGGCCACGTCGTGGAGCTCCGAGGAGACGGTGACGCCGCTCATGAGACGGTTGTCCGTGTTCACCGACACCCGGAAGTACAGCGATCGAAGCAGCCCGATCGGATGGTCCGACAGGGTCGCGACGGCGCCCGTCTGCACGTTGGAAGTGGGGCACAGCTCGAGCGGGACCCTGCGGTCCCGGACGTAGCTCGCCAGGCGGCCGAGGGCGACCGACCCGTCGGGGCGTCGCTCGATGTCGTCGAGGATTCGGACTCCGTGACCCAAGCGGTCAGCCCCGCAGATCTGCAGTGCCTCCCAGATCGAGGGCAACCCGAACCCCTCTCCGGCGTGGATGGTGATGTGGAAGTTCTCTCGTCCGACGAGCTGGAACGCAGAGAGATGCTCGGTGGGCGGGCTCCCCTTCTCGGCCCCGGCGATGTCGAACCCGACGACGCCGTCGTCTCGGTAGCGGACCGCGAGCTCGGCGACCTCGAGGGAGCGCGCCGCGGTCCTGATCGCGGTCAGCAGCGCGTAGACCCTGATGCCACGCCCCTCGCTTCCCCGCCGGAACCCCTCCAGGACGGCCTCGACGACCTCGGTCTCGGTGAGCCCCCTTGCGGTGTGCAGCTCTGGTGCGAACCGCACCTCGGCGTACACGACGCCGTCGGCAGCGAGGTCCTCGGCGCACTCGGCCGCCACGCGCACGAGCGCGTCGCGCGTCTGCATGACGGCGACGGTGTGCGCGAACCCCTCGAGGTAGAGACGGAGATCCCCGCGCGCAGCACCGGCATGGAACCACGCCGCCAGCCCGTCGACATCGGTCGTCGGGAGCCCGCTGTAGCCGGTCTCCCAAGCGAGGTCGACGACGGTCTCCGGACGGAGCCCGCCGTCGAGGTGGTCATGGAGAAGAACCTTGGGAACGCGGCGGATCTCGTCGAGCGTCGGCGCCACGACCGGCGAAGGCCTCATGGCCGGACAACTTCGAGCACGAGCGGGCGCGGCGTCGGCGGCTCGGGACCGATCTCGACGGCACCCTCCAGCCCGACGACGACCGGACCGAGCCGATCCTGGTCGTCGGCGCGAAGCTCGAGGAGTGGATCGCCCGCCTCGACCGAATCCCCTGCCTTTCGCAGGCAGAGGACTCCTGCGGAGGGGCTGACGGCGTCCTCGAGCCTCGCGCGCCCCGCCCCGAGCCGCCACGCGGCCACGCCGATCTGCCGAGCGTCCATGGCGCGCACGAACCCGGAGGCTTGGGCAGTGACGAGGGTCTGGTGCCGGGCGACGGGGATGGGCGCGTCCGGGTCGCCTGTCTGGGCGCGAACCATCTCGCAGAAGGCCGAGAGCGCCCGGCCGTCGCAGAGCGCGCCACGCAGCTCCTCCTCGGGGTCCGCCGCCGCGGCAACCTCCAGCCCGGCAAGGCTCGCCATCTCGGCTCCGAGGGCGCAGGTGACCTCGACGAGGTCTGCGGGGCCTCGTCCCGTGAGAGCTGCGACCGCTTCTACGACCTCGATGCCGTTGCCGACCGCTCGGCCGAGTGGCTCGTCCATCCGCGTGAGGAGCGCCGTCACCTGCAATCCGTGCTCGGTGCCGATGGCGACCATCGTCTCTGCAAGCTGGCGGGCACGGGAAAGCTCCTGCATGAACGCGCCGGATCCGACTTTCACGTCGAGCACCAATGCGGCGGTCCCCTCCGCGAGCTTCTTGGACATGATCGAGCTGGCGATGAGCGGGATCGACTCGACGGTCCCCGTGACGTCGCGCAACGCGTAGAGCTTGCGATCCGCGAGAGCAAGCCGGGGGCCGGCGGCGCAGATCACGCAGCCCACACGCTCCAGGACGGAACGGACCTCGGACGGCGAGAGATCGCTCCGGAACCCGGGGATTGCCTCGAGCTTGTCGAGCGTGCCACCGGTGTGGCCGAGGCCGCGCCCCGAGAGCTGGGGAACGCACGCGCCGAAGCTCGCGAGCAGCGGAGCGAGCACCAGGGAGACCTTGTCCCCGACGCCGCCCGTCGAGTGCTTGTCGACCGTCGGTCGCCCGAGGCCCTCGAAGCGGAGACGGTCTCCCGAAGAGACCATCGCGGCGGTCAACCGCCCGAGCTCGGCTGGCTCAAGCCCTTGGAAGAACACCGCCATGAGGAACGCCGCCATCTGGTAGTCGGGCACGTGCCCGGCGGCGTACGCGCTGATGAGCCAGTCGATCTCCCCTCCGTCGAGCCGACCACCGTCGCGCTTGCGACGGATGAGCTCGACCACTTCGTACGACCGGTCCGTCATGTCGCGATGCCGCTCTTGTTCCCTGTGTGCGGCGCCTCCTCGCGACGGGCATCGAGCTCAGGAGCGCCGAACGCGCCGGGAAGGAGGTCGCCGAGGGGGACCGGGTCGGCCCCGTCCCCCCCGTCGAGAAGGAGACCGTCGCCTCCCGCCTCGAAGAGGATCTGCCGGCATCGGCCGCAGGGCGCGAGCGGCCGACCGTCTCCGGCAACGACACTCACCGCGACGAGCTGGGAGCCGCCGCTGGCGCGCAGGGCGGACACGAGGCCGCACTCCGCGCACAGGGTCAGGCCGTAGGAAGCGTTCTCGACGTTGCAGCCCGTCACGACGAGGCCGTTGTCCGTGAGGCCGGCGGCGCCGACGTGGAGGCGCGAGTATGGCGCGTACGCGCGTGCGGCGGCGTCGGCGGCCTGCGCCCGCAAGCCGGCCCAGTCGACCGTCAGCGTTCCCGCCACGTCGGACCCCCTCCGCTCGAGCTGAAGCTCACAGGGTAGCGACGACGGACCCCATCGCGGGCCGCCCACGGGACCCGTGAGCGGTCGCGGTGCCGAACGGGCCTGTGGACGAGCTACCGCTTGCCCGGGGGTGTAGACCATGCGGCATGCCGCTCATCCCCGAGACCCACACTGACCTGCTCGATGCTGCAGTCGCCACCCTTGCCACCATCAGCCGGGACGGTCGGCCGCAGCTCACGGAGGTCTGGTTCCTGAGAAACGACGAGGACGAGGAGCGCCCCGTCGCGATCTCCCTCAGCTCGGCTCGCCAAAAGACGAAGAACCTCCGCAAGGACCCGAAGTGCACCGTGTTCGTGCTCGACCTCGCGGTCCCCCAGCGCTACCTCGAGATCCGAGGCGACGCGGAGATCGAGCCCGACCCCGAGTACGAGTTCGCCGATCGGATCGGCGCGAAGTACGGAGCGAACCTCCGAGCTTTCGACCCCCCAGGGGAGACCCGAGTCGTGGTGCGGGTCCGTGCGGAGCGGGTCAACGCGGTCGACATGCGCCGCTGATCGGAGCTCCCACCTTCTGGTCCCCTCGAATCCCCTCTGCTCTCGATATCGTGGGCCGGCGGCGCGGAGGTTCAGCCGCTCGCAGGAAGAGGAGGGGGCCGTGACCACAGCCGATCCACCCCGGTATCCGGAGCCACCGCCCAATGCCCCGCCCTACCAGCCGCCTCCCTACCCACCGGGCGGCTCCCCGCCGGGCGGCTGGGCCTACGCGCCGCCGCCGATCCGCGGCGTGCCGAGCCTTCCGCCGGGCGTAACCCTCGCCCCGGCCGGGCGACGGATCGGCGCGTACTTCCTCGGCCTGCTTCTCCTGATCGTCACGCTGGTGATCGGCTACGTCATCTGGGGCCTGATCGTCTGGCAGCGTGGCACGACCCCGGCGTTGTCGGTCCTGAAGATGCGCTGCGTCAAGGCGAGCACAGGCAGGAAGGCCACCTTCGGCACCATGGCGCTCCGGGAGATCGTGGGTCGCATCCTCGAGGGCATCCTCAGCTGGATCACCGAGCTCGTGTCCCTGGTCCTGTTCCTCGGCCGCGACGACCATCGGTGCCTGCACGACCTGATCGGCGGAACCGTCGTCGTCTACGACCCCCAGGGCCTGCTCGACGGCCGAGGTCCGACCTAGGAGCGCCAGTCGAGGTGCGGAAGTACCTGCGCGAGCAGCTGGCCCTCGGCGACGTTGCCGGGGAGGGACGGATGGAACGACCGGTCCAGTTGTGCGCCGACGATGCCGTTCAGCCACGCAGCGCCCGCACCGCACAGGTTGTGGCTCCCGCTCTCCGCCGGCTCGAAGAGGTAGGGGTCGCTGCGCGGGATGGCAACCGGCCCGGCCCGTCCGCCTGAGTTCACGCCGAGGAAGCTGAGGTCCACCCCGTTCGGGTGCCCGGCGTTCACCACGTCGACGGCGCGCTCGATGGTCGCGTCGAGGTCCGCCGCTTCCCCGCGCAACTGGACGGCATCGGCCGCCGAGATGCCGTCGCAGGTCCCGTGGGACCGATCGGTGACCGGCCAGGAAGCCGGGGCAGCCAACAGGTCCGGATAGCCGAGGACCACGACGTTGCCCCCCGGCACGACTGCCTTTTCGGCGACCTGGCGCAGGAAGGCGACGAGGGGTACTCCGAGCTTCTGCGCGATCTGTTGGCGGACCCAGGAGTCCGCAGGGCACTTGTGACCAGGCTCCGAGGCGTGCACCGGATGGATAGCTCCCAGGACGCACTGGGAGATGACACCGGAGAAATCAACTGTGTTCCCGCCGAAGGTGAAGGTCACGAGGTCGTAGCGGGTGCCGGCCGGGCGCCACTGCGGGAGGTGCTCGGCATCACCGTCCTTGAAGAAGTTGGCGATCACCGCACCTGCACACGCGGTGAAGTCGGGGCGCCGTAAGCCAGGCATTGCCGCCCGAAGGTCGCCGTAAGCCTGCAGGGGGTAGGCGAGCGAGCCGCTCGAGGTCCCCCGGGCGCATGCGCCGCTCGTGACCGCGAGTCCCCGCCCAGAGGAGTAAGAGTCCCCTGCTGCGAGCCAGGTGATCGGCGTCGCGCCCCGGGACGCCGGGCGGTCCGTGCTCCCAGCAGCCCCACCCGAGGCAGCAGCCACCCACACGAGGGCGGCGGCGCAGACCGTCGAAGCGCCCAACGACGCCAGCCGCCTGGGAGCGAAGAGCCCACCTCTCCCCATCGCCTCGCTGCCCTCCTGCTCCTGATCAGCCCGTCCACCACATGTTGTTCCGGGGGCAGGCGCGGGTCAATCCGCCCTCCGAGGCGCTGGCAGCCGGGCTCTCACGGATCACACGTTGAACCGGAACTCCACCACGTCGCCATCGGCCATCACGTAGTCCCTGCCTTCTATGCGTGCCTTGCCCGCTGCCCGCGCGGCGGGGACGGAGCCCGCCGCGACCAGATCGTCGTAGCTCACGACCTCGGCCTTCACGAATCCGCGTTCGAAGTCGGTATGGATCACTCCAGCAGCCTCCGGCGCGGTCGCTCCGACGGGGATCGTCCACGCCCGTGCCTCCTTCGGCCCCGCAGTGAGGAACGTCTGGAGCCCCAGGGTGCGGAAGGCGACGTGCACCAGCGCTTCGAGCCCCGACTCCTCCTGCCCGTACCCAGTCAGGAGCTCGCTCGCGTCAGCGCGGTCCATCCCTGCCACCTCTGCCTCGATCTGCGCGCACAGGAGCACAGCGGGATCCGGCGCGACGAGCGTCGCCAGACGGTCCTTCAGCTGATCGTCGCCGAGCTGCCCGTCGGCCAGGTTGAACACGTAGACGAAGGGCTTCTGGGTGAGGAGGTGGAGATCGCGCAGCGGAAGAAGGTCCACCTCTCCGGCAGCGGCGGCGGTCGACACCGGCCTTCCCGCGTCGAGGATCGCCCGGGCTCGCTCCGTCGCCGCGAGCTGCGCCGCGAGCTCGGGGCGCATACGCGCGTCGCGCCTCAGCTTTGCCAGCCGGTTGTCGACCGTCTGGAGATCGGCGAGGACGAGCTCGGTGTTGACCGTCTCGATATCCGAGGCAGGATCGACACGGCCCTCCACGTGGACGACGTCGTCGCCCTGGAAGGCGCGCACGACCTGGCACACCGCGTCGGTCTCCCTGATCGCCGCGAGGAAGCGGTTCCCGAGACCCTCGCCTTCAGAAGCTCCTCGCACGAGACCGGCGATGTCGACGAAGGTGACCGTCGCCGGCACGATTCGCGCGCTGTCGTAGAGCGCTGCGAGCTCGTCGAGCCGCGGGTCCGGCACTGCGACGACTCCCACGTTCGCGTCGATCGTAGCGAACGGGTAGTTCGCCGCGAGCACGTCGTTGTCGGTGAGGGCGTTGAAGAGCGTCGACTTGCCGACGTTGGGCAGCCCGACGATGCCGACGGATAGCGTCATTGCCTTAGTCGCCCCATTACGCCAGTCCTTCCGTGCGGGCCATCGCAGCGAGGTCCTGCCGGGGTCGAGCCCCGAGATGGCCGATCACCTCCGTCGCACACAACGAGCCGAGACGAGCGCAGTCGATCGGGTCGAGCCGGTGCGTGAGGCCGTAGAGGAAGCCCGAGGCGTACATGTCCCCGGCACCCGTCTTGTCGACGATCTCGCGAGCAGGAGCGGCCGGCACCTCCACCGGACCGCGGCCGCCCACGACGACCGAACCTCTGGGTCCGCGCGTCGCCGCGACGAGGACTCCAGTCTCCTCCGCGGCGCTCAGCGCTTCGTCCAGCGAGCGGGCATCGAAGAGACGGAGGAGCTCCTCCTCGTTGCCGAAGAGGACGTCGATGCTGTTCACCACGAGGTCGAGCAGGTCGCCGCGGTGACGCTCCACGCAGAAGGAGTCGGACAGCGACAAGGCCACCGAGCGGTCTTGGGCGTGCGCGACCTGTACTGCTCGACGCATCGCCTCTTTCGCGCTCGGCCGGTCCCACAGGTAGCCCTCGAGGTAGAGGATCTTGCCCCTCGCTACGAGCTCGTCGTCGACGTCCGCCGGTCCGAGTACGGAGGAGACGCCGAGGTGGGTGGCCATGGTCCGCTCCGCATCGTCGGTGACGAGCACGATCGACCGGCCGGTCCCGCTGAGCTCCGCGTTGCTCCCGCTCGGCTCGGCGACGGCAGCGCGGAGCTCGACGCCCGAAGAACGCATGTCGTGGACGAACACGTCTCCCAACTCGTCGGGGGCGACCTTGCCGATGAAACCGGAAGTTCCCCCGAGCGCTGCGACCCCTGCGACCGTGTTCGCGGCGGAGCCGCCAGAGACCTCGACCGCCTGCCCGATCGCCTCGCGGATCCGCTCGGCCCGCCGGAGATCGACGAGCTCCATCGACCCTCGCACGAGCGCGAGGTCGCCGAGCACCCTGTCGGGTATCGCCGCGAGCACGTCCACGAGGGCATTGCCCATGCCGACCACGTCGAGGGGGGCCCCGTCGAGGCGGGCCCCGTCGAGCGGGGCGCTCGCTCGCGACGAGGGCGTGTCGTGGGAGTCGGGTCGGGCAGAGGTGGGCTCGGGCACGGCGGTCACGGTAGCGTCGTTCCCCGTGCGATCTGCTCCGGCATCCCAGGCAAGCGCGCCCTCGGGCTCCGACCCTTACCGTCTGCCCCGGACAGTCGAGCCCGTCTCGTATCGCCTCGAGCTGGTCCCCGACCTCGAGGCGGCCGTGTTCACTGGCTCGGTCGAGATCGACGTCCGCATCCTCGCCCCGGTGGACCGGATCGTCCTCAACTCGGCGGAGCTGGACGTCGGGGCCGCCTCGGTCCTGCTCCCCGCCGGCGACGCCGTCCTGGCCGACATCTCCCTCGACGAGCCCGCAGAGCGCCTGGTGCTCACCCCGCCCGCTCCGCTGTCAAAGGGGAGTGCGACCATCCGCCTCGCGTTCAGCGGGATCCTGAACGACAAGCTCCGGGGCTTCTACCGCTCAACCTTCATCGACGAGCGAAGCAGGGTCCGTACCATCGCCACTACTCAGATGGAATCGACCGACGCCAGGCGCGCGTTCCCGTGCTGGGACGAGCCAGACCGGAAGGCCACCTTCGAGGTGACCCTGGTCGTCGACGAGGAGCTCGCCGCCTACTCCAACTCCCCGGTGGTCGAGGAGGAGCCTGTCGTCATAGAAGGAGCGAGGAAGAGGCGAGTCCGCTTCGCCCCCACGATGAAGATGTCCTCGTACCTCGTGGCGTTCGTGATCGGACCGCTCGCCGCGACGGAGCCCACGGATGTCGGCGGCGTCCCGGTGCGCGTGGTTCACGCTCCAGGAAAGGAGCACCTCACCTCCTTCGCACTCGACGTCGCGCGCCACTCGCTGGAATTCTTCTCCGAGTACTTCGGGATCGCCTATCCCGGCGAGAAGCTCGACCTCGTGGCGATCCCCGATTTCGCGTATGGCGCCATGGAGAACCTCGGCTGCGTCACCTTCCGCGAGACCGCGCTCTTGATCGACCCGCTGCATGCGTCGCGCGTCGAGCTGGAGCGGGTCTCCGACGTCGTCCATCACGAGATCGCGCACATGTGGTTTGGCGATCTCGTCACCATGGGCTGGTGGGAGGGGATCTGGCTGAACGAGGCCTTCGCCACCTTCATGGAAGTGACGGCGACCGACCACTACCGGCCCGCATGGAAGCGATGGGCCTCATTCGGCGTGGAGCGCGATGCGGCGATGTCCGTGGACGGCCTGCACGCCACGAGACCCATCGAGTACCCCGTCGGACCGCCCGACGAAGCCGACGGGATGTTCGACACCTTGACCTACGAGAAGGGTGGCAGCGTTCTCCGGATGCTCGAGCAGTTCCTCGGGGCCGACGTCTTCCGCGACGGGATCCGCCAGTACCTGCGAGCGCACGCCTATGGCAACACGGTCACCTCTGACCTTTGGAGAGCCCTCGAGGAGGTGAGCGGCCAGCCGATCCGCGAGGTTGCCGAGAGCTGGATCCTCCAAGGTGGCCATCCGCTCGTCGAGGTCGGAGAAGGGGCCATCTCCCAAGGGCCCTTCGCGTATCTGAGTGACCCTCCGAGCGGCGAATCGTCGATCGGGACGCGCTGGCTAGTGCCCGTCCTCGTACGCACGGTGGCCGATGCCGGCGCGGAGGGCACGAGCTCGGACGGCGTGGCGCGGGTGCTCCTCACCGAAGAGCGCGCGCCGCTCCCGCCGGGCCTTGGAGACGGGCCCGTCC
>JBOGGB010000299.1:0-6895 GCA_050743605.1 Acidimicrobiales bacterium | reverse complement strand
GTCGGGCTGCGCGAGGTCATCAACGACGAAGAGGTCGAGGAGGTCTTCGCCGTCCTTCGCAAGAAGGAGGCGCGGATGCCCACCAACTGGTCGCGCCGCTACAAGAACCACTCCGAGAAGCTGCGCTCAGGCGACATCTACCAGGTCGCCGAAGTCGTGCGGAACCTCTCGATCCGCGACAAGGACAAGGGGCTCTCCGCGGGCGAGAAGCGCATGCTGAGCCGGGCCCGCCAGATCCTCGTGTCCGAGCTCACGTTCGCGCTCGGTGTCGACGAGGAGACGGCCGAGCAGCGACTGAACGAGGCCCTCCCGTAACCGGCGACGGCGGACGAGACCCTGCGGAGACCGCCGACGACCCCGAGATCGGAGCCGTCTGGTCGATCGTGGTCGCCGGGGGGACGGGCGACCGGTTCGGTCGACCCAAGCAGTTCGAGTCCCTCGCCGGTCGGACCGTGGCGGAGTGGTCCGTGACCGCCGCCCGTAAGGCCACCGACGGCGTCGTGCTGGTGGTCCCTGCGAGCGAAGTGGCGCGTGCCCGGTCGCTCGGAGCCGACGTGGTGGTCGCCGGGGGCGAGACGCGCTCAGCGTCCGTGCGTAGAGGCCTGTCCCACGTCCCGCTGCAGGCGGACGTCGTGGTGATCCACGACGCCGCTCGCCCACTTGCCTCGCCCGCGCTGTTCGCCGCAGTCGTCGCGGCGCTCGTGCGCGAAGGTGTCGACGGTGTCGTCTGCGGTCTCGCAGTTGCCGACACGCTCAAGCGCGTCGGCGCGGACGGGTCGACCGTGACGGGCACGGTGGACCGCGGCTCGATCGTCGCGGTGCAGACCCCCCAAGCGTTCCGTGCGTCGGTGCTCCGTCGCGCGCACGCCGCCGGAGATGACGCTACCGACGACGCGGCGCTCGTCGAGGCGGTCGGCGGCACCGTACGCGTCGTTGCGGGTGAGCCGCACAATGTGAAGCTGACGGTGCCTGAGGACCTCGTGCTCTTGGAACACCTCGCACGCGGAGGTGCGTGGTGACGCTGCGCGTCGGGCAGGGGTTCGACGTCCATCCGTTCTCTTCCGACTCGTCGCGCGCGCTCGTCCTCGGAGGCGTCGTCGTCGAGGGCGCGCGAGGTCTTTCGGGCCACAGCGACGCCGACGTCCTCGCGCACGCCCTCGCCGACGCGTTGCTCGGCGCGGTGGCGCTCGGAGACCTCGGGCAGCACTTCCCCGACACCGACGCGAGCTACGCCGGGGCGGACAGCATGCTCCTTCTCGCCGAGGTGGCGGCGATGGTGGCCGCCGCAGGAGGCACGGTGCTGAACGCGGACTGCACCGTCGTCGCCGAGAGGCCGGCGCTGAGGGCGTACGTGCCGGCGATGGTCGATCGGCTCTCGGCGATCCTGCATGCACCGGTGTCGGTGAAGGCCACCCGAGGCGAGGGGCTGGGAGCCCTCGGGCGGGCCGAAGGCATCGCCTGCCTCGCGGTCGCGCTGCTCGAACGCGCATGAGGACCCGGTGAGACGGGAGTCGGGGCCTGGCCCGAAGCGGCCGCGCACGAGCGCGTTCGGTCTGGGTGGCGACCAGGTCGAAGGGCGCCGCGCTGTGCGCGAGCTGCTCGCCGCCGGCAGGCGTCCCGTGCGGTCGGTGTGGATCGCCGAAGGCCTCGATCCGTCGCCGCTGGTCGACGAGATCGAAGTCCTCGCGGGCCGTCGACATGTGCGCGTCGAGACCGTCTCGCGATCGCGGCTCGACGCGGCGGCACGCACGGAGGCGCCCCAGGGCGTGCTCGCCCGCGCCCGCGCGGTCGAGCCGATGGACCTGGACGAGCTGGTCACCTCCGCGCGCGGCGTTCCCTTCCTCGTCGTAGCTGGAGGGTTGACCGATCCGCGCAATCTGGGCTCCCTCCTCAGGAGCGCGGAGTGTGCGGGCGCGACCGGCGTCGTCCTCCCCCGGCACCGCTCCGCCCACCTGTCGCCCACCGTCGCCAAGGTGGCGGCCGGCGCCGTCGAGCACCTCGACTTCGCGCTCGTGGGGGGGATCCCGCACGCGCTCGAGCGCCTTTCGTCGCTCGGCGTGCGCTCGTTCGGGCTCGCCGCCGGCACTGCGCGGTCGATCTACGACGCCGATCTCGGCGCGGGGCCGGTGGCGCTGGTGGTGGGCGGGGAGGAGCGGGGCCTCGCGCCCCTGGTCCGACGCCGCTGCGACGAGATCGTGGGCATCCCCCAGCACGGTGAGCTCGAGTCGCTGAACGCGGGCGCCGCCGCCGCCGTGGCGTGCTTCGAGGTGGCACGGCGCCGGCTCGGCTGAGCCGCTTGCAGGCGGGGCCGAGCGTTGGCAGGCTGAGCCGGTGCCGATGTCTCGAGGCCCTGCCGTTCCGGGAAAGCCCCTCCCTCCCCGACATCAGCCAGGCCACGGGCCCGGGGCGGGGCGCGGCCCGGGAAAGGGCGGTCCATCTCGGTCGTGGTCGCCCGTGCGGGCGATCGCGGTGCTTGCGGTCGCCGTCGGGCTCGGCGCGTACCTGATCGACCTGGGCGCGGGCAACCACGTCCCGGCGAGCAGCGCCAGCGTCGCTCCGACGACCACCACGACGACGACCAGCCCCACACCGACGGGGTCAACAACGACCACCACGACGACCACGACCACTGTTCCCACGGGCGCGCAGCCGACCAGGGCCGTCAAGGTGCTCGTGGCGAACGCGAGCGACACCAACGGGGTCGCCACCTACTACGCGGGCAAGCTGGTCGCGGCCGGATGGGGGGCGCTCACAGGGGTCACCGCCACGACAGCGTTCTCCTCCTCGTCCGTCTACTACGCCGCGGGCGACCAGCAGGCCGCGGACGCGATCGCCGCCACGCTCGGGGTCCCGTCCTCCGCTGTCCAGCCGATCGGGTCTGCCGTGCCGGTCGGCAGCACCGTGGGCGCGAGCGTGGTGGTCGTCGTCGGAGACGACCTCGCGGCGAAGGCGCCCGCCAGCTCCGGCTGACCGCGTGACCCTCCCGGCCGTCGCGGCGCCGTTGCGCGACCGCGCGGCGCAGGCTGCGCTGTTCTTGGACTACGACGGCACGCTCGCGCCAATCGTCGAGGATCCTGGAGCCGCCCGCCCGCTCCCCGGGGTGCCCGAGCTCCTCGTGCGGCTCGGAAACCGGCTCGCGGTGGTGGCCGTCGTGTCGGGCCGCCCCGTGGCCTATCTCGAAGAAGTGCTCGGGCGACCGGCGGGGGTCCACCTGGCGGGCCTTTACGGGATGGAGGAGGTCGGGGCCGACGGGGTGCGTCGCCGGGACGCCGCAGCGCAGCGATGGAGCGACACGGTCGCCGGCGCGGCCGGGGCGCTGCGGCAGCAGGTGCCGTCGGGCGTCGTCGTGGAGCCGAAGGGCCTTGCGGTAACGGTGCACTGGAGGCGCGCGCCGGGTGAGGCGGGCAGGGCCGCGGAGGCCGCCGCCGCAGTCGCCGCCCGGACCGGGCTCGTTGCGCAGCCGGGTCGCATGTCGACCGAGCTCCGGCCGCCGGTCGACGCGGACAAGGGGAGCGTGGTCCTGAACCTCGGCGCAGGCCACGCGGTGGTGGGCTGCTTCGGCGACGACGTGGGCGACCTCCCCGCCTTCGAGGCGCTCCGCGTGCTCGGACGGGCCGGTGCGACGACCGTGGCCGTGGCCGTGGCCGACGCAGAGAGCCCACCGGAGCTCGTCGCGGCGGCGGACCTCGTCGTGGAGAGCCCCGGCGCGGCGATCAGCCTGCTCGAGGCCATTGCCGCGGGCTGAGCCGGGCCGACGCGCCCCGGGCCGACGTGCGCCCGGCCTTCGGTAGCATCGCCGAGGTGCAACCACCTCCGGTGGAGGTCCTGGTGGTCGTGGAGCCTGCGGAGGTGCCTGCCGTGCTCGCTGCCAGGGCGCGTCGGGTGGTGCGCGTGCCGGCGATCCAGACCTCCGAGTCGCTCGTGGCGGAGTTGCGGGGCATCCTCTCGGGCCTCGTGGGCGTGGTCGGTGACGTTCGCGGGGCCGCCCCCTCGCTCGCCGTCCGCATCGCGGCGGAGCTCGGCCGTGCCGGGTTCGACACGGTCCTGTTCGCCGACGACCCGGTTGCGGCGCCGAAGGGCGTCGCAGTCCATCCGGTCAGGGATCCCGGTCCGCCCATGGAGGCGGTGGACGACGTGCTGGGCCTCGTCGGCAACACGCCGCTCGTGCGCCTCGACCGGGTCGGGCGTGACGTCCCGTGCCACCTGCTCGCGAAGCTCGAGCACTTGAACCCGGGCGGCAGCGTGAAGGACCGTCCCGCCCGGGCGATGCTCGACGCCGCGGAGGCGGCTGGCCTGCTCACGAGGGGCGGGACGATCGTGGAGCCGACCTCGGGGAACACGGGCGTGGGGCTCGCGGTGGTGGCCGCGATCCGCGGCTACCGGTGCGTCTTCACGGTGCCCGACAAGGTCGCCGAGGAGAAGCGGCAGCTGCTGCGCGCGTACGGCGCCGAGGTGGTCGTGTGCCCCACGGCCGTCCCGCCCGAGCACCCGGGCTCCTACTACTCGGTGGCAGACCGTCTGACCTCGGAGACCCCCGGCGCGTTCCAGCCGAACCAGTACCGGAACCCCGCGAACCCCGCGGCCCACGAGGCGAGCACCGGGCCCGAGATCTGGCGCCAGACGGCTGGGCGGATCACCCACTTCGTCGCCGGGGTCGGAACCGGAGGGACGATCAGCGGCGTCGGGCGCTTCCTGAAGTCGAAGAACCCCTCGATCCAGGTCGTTGCCGCCGACCCCGAGGGTTCGATCTACTCGGGCGGAGGGGGGAGGCCGTACCTCGTCGAGGGCATCGGCGAGGACTTCTGGCCGTCCACCTACGATCCGGCGGTCGTCGACCGGGTGGTGCCGGTCTCGGATCGGGACTCCTTCCTCACGGCTCGCCGGGTCACCCGGGAGGAGGGGATCTTCGTCGGCGGCTCGACGGGGACGGCCGTCTGGGCGGCGCTCGAGGTCGGCAAGGCGCTGCGACCCGACGACGTCGTCGTCGTGCTCGTGCCCGACTAGGGACGGGGGTACCTGACCAAGCTCTACGACGACGGCTGGATGGCGGACCACGGCTTCGTCCGCGGCCACGGCGCGACGGCCGAGGCGGTGCTCGCGGCCAAGGGAGAGGGGAGGAAGGGTGCGCTGCCCCCCCTCGTCCACGTCCATCCCGGCGAGACCGTCCGCGCGGCGATCGCAATCCTCGACGAGTACGGGGTGTCCCAGGTGCCGGTCGTCAAGGCCGAGCCGCCGCTCTCGCTGGCCGAGGTCGTCGGCTCCGTCACGGACCGGCTCCTCCTGGAGCGGACGCTCGGCCGCCCGCAGGTGCTGGACGAGCCGGTCGGGTCGGTCATGGACCCCCCGCTCGTCACGGTAGGGCTCGGCGAGACGGCGGAGTACGTCGCCGAGAAGCTGCAGGCGTCGGCGGCGGTGCTCGTCCTCGACGGGGGGCGTCCTGTCGGGATCCTCACCCGCTCCGATCTCCTCTCCTACTTCGAGCGGGCCTGACCGTGGCGCGCTTCGAGACGCTCGCCGTCCACTCCGGGCAGCCGCCGGACCCGGTCACCGGCTCGGTTGTCCCGCCGATCCACCTGGCGACGACGTTCGCGCAGTCGGCGGTCGGAGAGCACCGGGGGTTCGAGTACAGCCGCACCGGCAACCCCACGCGCGCCGCGCTCGAGTGCTGCATCGCCGCCCTGGAGGGCGCACCCATCGGCAGGGCGTTCGCGAGCGGGCTCGCGGCCGAGGACGCGGTCCTGCGGTGCCTGGACCCCGGCGACCACGTCGTCGTCGGCGACGACCTCTACGGCGGGACCCACCGGCTGCTCGCGCAGGTCCACACCCAGCTCGCGTTCTCACCGGCGGCGCTCTCCGACCTCGCCGCGGTGGAGGCCGCATGGCGACCGACGACGCGCCTCGTCTGGGTCGAGTCGCCTTCCAACCCTCATCTGCGGATCGCGGACATCACCGCGCTCGCGACGCTGGCGCACGGGCGCGGCGCGCGGCTCGTCGTCGACAACACGTTCGCGACGCCCTACCTCCAGTCGCCGCTCGCGCTCGGCGCGGACGTCGTCGTCCATTCGACGACGAAGTACCTCGGCGGCCACAGCGACGTGGTGGGCGGCTTCGTCGCGACCGACGACGCCGAGCTCGGGGAGCGCGTCGCGACTCTGCAGAACTCGGTCGGCGCGGTGCCCAGCCCCTTCGACTGCTTCCTTGTCCTACGCGGCGTGAAGACGCTCGCGGTCCGCATGGACCGTCACTGCGCGAACGCGCTGCGGGTCGCAGAAGCACTGTCGGTCCACGACGCGGTCTCCTCGGTGCAGTACCCGGGGCTGCCCTCCCACCCCGGACACGACGTCGCCAGAGCGCAGATGCGCGGCTTCGGGGGGATGGTCTCCCTCACGGTCCGAGGCGGCGAGGCCGCCGCGCTGAAGGTGGCGGCGTCGACGCGGCTGTTCACCCTCGCCGAGTCGCTGGGCGCGGTCGAGTCCCTGATCGAGCATCCGAGCCGGATGACGCACGCGTCGGTCGCGGGCTCCGCGCTCGCCGTCGACCCTGCGCTCCTCAGGCTGTCGGTCGGGGTCGAGGATGCGGAAGACCTGGTGGAAGACCTGGAGCAGGCGCTGTCGGCGGTGGGCTGAGGCTCAGCCGGCGCGGACGCCCGCGGCCACCTCGAGCAGCTGGCCGAACCAGTCCGCCGCGGTCCGGCCGAGCACGATCTGCCGGAGGGCCTCGGCACGAGCGGCCCGCTGCGGCGCCTCCATGGCGAGCGCGGCGTCGAGGCCTGCGGCCGTCTCGGAGACGTCGAAGGGGTTCACGCCGAGGGCTGCGGGCCCGAGCTCCTCGAAGGCACCCGCCTCCCTCGAGAGCACGAGCACCCCCTCCGCGCGGTTCACGAGCGGGCCTTCCT
>JBOGGB010000298.1:0-11005 GCA_050743605.1 Acidimicrobiales bacterium | reverse complement strand
ACTCGGGCCGGATCGTCTTCTTCGGCCACGACGTGACCCGGCGAGACGTCGACGACGTGGCCGTGCGTCGCCAGATGGCGATGGTGTTCCAGTCGTTCAATCTCTTCCCCCACCTGCGCGTGCTTCGCAACGTGACGCTCGCCCCGATCAAGGCGCTCGGCAAGCCTGCCGGGCAGGCAGAGGAAGAGGCGATGACGCTCCTCGCTCGCTTCGGTCTCGCCGACAAGGCGCAGGACTATCCCGACCGGCTCTCGGGGGGCCAGCAGCAGCGCGTCGCGATCATCCGGGCGCTCGCGATGCACCCGAAAGTCGTGATGCTCGACGAAGTGACCAGCGCGCTCGATCCAGAGCTCGTCGGCGAGGTCCTCGACGTCATCCGCGAGCTCGCGGCAGGGGGGATGACGATGCTCGTTGCGACCCATGAGATGAGCTTCGCCCGCGAGACGGCGACGCGGGTCGTCTTCCTCGAAGACGGGGTGGTCGTCGAGGACGGACCGCCCGGTCAGGTCCTCGACACGCCGCGGGACGAGCGGACCAAGCGGTTCTTGGGCCGTGTGCTGAGCGCAGGCAGGATGTAAGCGCGGGGCTGAGCGCCGGGCTGAGCGCCGGGCTGAGCGCAGGCTCTACGAGCTCAGCTCAGCACCTCGTTCACCGCGTGCTCCAGGATGTCGATGCCCTCCTCCAAGAGGTCGTCGCCGATGACGAGCGGCGGCAGCAGGCGGATGACGTTGCCCCACGTCCCGCAGGTGAGCACGATCACACCTTGGGTGTGGCAGGCACGTGCGACCTCCTGCGCGGCGGCGGCGTCGGGGTGCAACGTGCCGGGATCCGCGAGCTCGAGGGCGAGCATTGCGCCGCGCCCGCGAACCTCGGCGATCCCGGCGTGCTGCTTCTCCATGGACTCGAGCCGTGGGCGCACGTCTGCCTCGATGCGCCGGGCCGCAGCCGGGGCGTCGATCTCGCGCATGGTGCGGATCGCCGCCAGGGCGGCGGCGCACGCGACGGGGTTGCCCCCGTAGGTCCCGCCGAGACCTCCCGGATGGACCGCGTCCATGAGCTCCGCGCGACCGGTCACCGCCGCGAGCGGCATCCCGCCGGCCATGCCCTTCGCCGTCGTCACGAGGTCGGGGACCACGCCTTCGTGCTCGCTCGCGAACCAGGCTCCGGTCCTCGCGAAGCCCGACTGGATCTCGTCGGCGACGAGCACGATCCCGTGTGCCGCACACCAGGTGGCGAGGGCCGGGAGGAAGCCCGGCGCGGGCACGACGAAGCCTCCCTCTCCCTGGATCGGCTCGAGGAGCACGCATGCGAGATTGCCCGGGCCCACCTGCGACGAGAGCTGGTCGATCGCCCGGACCGCCGCTTCTTCCCCGGTCATTCCCTCTGGGTCGCGCAGCGGGTAGGACATCGGAGCGCGGTAGACCTCTGGCGCGAACGGCCCGAAGCGATGCTTGTAGGGGAAGCTCTTCGCGGTCAATGCCATCGTCAGGTTCGTCCGACCGTGATAGGCATGGTCGAAGACGGCCACCGCCTGGCGACCAGTGGCGTAGCGGGCGATCTTGATCGCGTTCTCCACCGCCTCCGCCCCGGAGTTGAACAGGGCGGAGCGCTTCTCGTGTCGTCCCGGGCAGAGATCCGCGAGCTCCTCGCAGACGGCGACGTAGCCCTCGTAGGGAGCGACCATGAAACAGGTGTGGGTGAAGCGCGCCGCCTGCTCGCCGACCGCCTGGACGACCGCCGGCACCGCGTGGCCGATGGTCGTGACCGCAATGCCCGACCCGAGATCGATCAGGCAGTTGCCGTCGACGTCGCGGACGATCGCTCCTGCCGCGTCCTGCATGTACACCTGGAGGGCGCTGCTCACCCCTGGTGCGACGACCCGTGCCCGCCTGGCAGCGAGCTCCTTGGAGCGCGGGCCCGGGATCTCGGTGACGACGACCCTGCGCTGGGCGAGCGCCCCCGGGGCAGCCCCATCGCCCGTCTCGGCGTCGTGCTCGGTCACTGGCACCTCCTCGAGGGCCGTGGCATCGGTCAGCGGTCAGCCCGGTACGGCAGTGTAGGTCAGCCCTCGAGGCCGACCAGGGTGGCGACCATGAGGGCCTTGATGGTGTGGAGCCGGTTCTCGGCCTCGTCGAAGACGACCGACGCGGGGGACTCGAAGACGTCGTCGTCGACCTCCATCGCCTGGAGCCCACGCGTGACGAGCGCTCTGCGCCCGAGCTCGGTCTGCGCGTCGTGGAACGCGGGCAGGCAGTGGAGGAACCGCACCTGAGGGTTGCCCGTCGCCTCCAGGAGAGCCGCGTCGACCCGGTAGGGGAGCAGCATCTCGATCCGCTGGTCCCACAGCTCGTCCGCTTCGCCGAGCGAGAGCCAGACGTCCGTGTAGAGAAAGTCCACTCCGGCGACTGCAGCTCTGGGATCGTCGGTGACGCTGATCGATCCCCCGGACGCGGCGGCGAGCGCAGCTGCTGCGGTCCACACTGACGGCGCCGGGCGACGCTCGGGCGGCGCGGCGACGCGCACGTCCATGCCCATCAGCGCACCTGCGGTGAGGAGTGATGCGCACGTGTTGTTCGCCGCGTCGCCGAGGAAGCAGACCGAGATCTCCTTCAGCGGGCGCCGCGCGTGGTCTTGCATGGTGAGGAGGTCGGCCAAGCTCTGGGTCGGGTGCCACTCATCGGTGAGCCCGTTCCATACGGGGACCCCTGCATGCGCGCCGAGCGCGTCTGCGTCCGACTGGCGGAACCCACGGAACTCGATACCGTCGAACATGCGCCCGAGCACTCGCGCCGTGTCCTTCGTCGACTCCTTCGTGCCCAGCTGCGTCTCTCCCGGTCCCAGGTAGACGGCATGGGCGCCCTGGTCGGTCGACGCGATCTGGAAGGCGCAGCGGGTTCGGGTCGAGGTCTTCTCGAACAGGAGCGCGACGGCTTTCCCCTCGAGGCGCCTGCGCTCTCGGCCCGAGCGCTTCTCCTCGCGCAGGCGCGCCGCGAGGTCGAGCACGGCGCCGTACTCGTCGGCGGTGAGGTCGGAGTCCTTCAGATAGCTGCGGCCGCACAGGTCCATCCCACATTCTGCCTCACCGTCTCCCAGCCTCATCGGGTCGGGCCGCGGGAACCCGGGCCGGACGAACCCGCGAGCAGGAGGTGGGGTCGGCCGCCGAGTTCGGCCCCTCCGGCTGGCAGTGCAGGGGCTCGCACGCCGCCTTCTATACCGGGAGCCTTCCCACGGCGCGTCCACCGTCCGTGGCGAGGTGGCGCGCGAGGAACCGAGCGCTCGACTCGAGGGAGTCCGCCGGCAGGTCGCCATGATCCCCGGGATGCGCGACGAGGAGCTTGTCGCGCGATCCCAACAGCTCCCAGAGCTGGACCGCGAGCTCGTGAGGGAACAGCTGGTCGTCCCACTGGACGAAGAACAGCACCGGGCAGCGCACGTCGGGGGCGTCGCGCTCGAGACGCGCCCTGGTCGGTCCGGTGAGTGCCATGAGGCCGAGAACCGCAGCACGGACTCGCCGGTCTGCGGCGACCAACGGGAGGCCGATGATCGTCCCCATGGAGACCCCCCACCAGCCGACCGCGCTGGTCCCGACGTCGGGCAGAGGTTGGAGCACGTCGAGCGTGGCGGACCAGTCGGCCACCATCGCATCGGTCATGGCATCGCCGTCGTTCACCCACAGCTGCCCGAACTCGGCCAGCACGAGGGGGCGTGGTGCAGGCGGGCCGGCACGGCGGTCGCCGTGCACCGGGCCGTCGATCGCGGCCGCCGCGAGTCCGTGCCGGCGTACGAGGCGCCTGGCCATCGCGACGACGTAGTCCTCGCGCTTGGAGCCCGACCCGCCGTGGGCGAGCAGCACCAGTGGCCGGGGGCCGTCGGCCCCTTCGGGCGTCCACAGGAGTCCGGGCACGCGCCGCTCGCCGCGCCGCACCTCGAAACGGCGCTCGCGCACGGCGTCACCGGGACGGTCCTCGCCGAGCCAGTCGAGGGCGGCAGGCTCGTGAGGAGTGGTCATCGGCCGGTTGCGACGGGGCGCGCCCCGGGCCCACGAGGAGGCGATGTCACCGGCCGATGGTCAGCGCGAGGGTGCCACCGACGCATACGAGCCCGACCACGAGCCACGTAACGTAGTCGTTGACCACTCCGCTCTGGAACCCGTCGAGAACGTAGGTGAGCTTCGCGGCCCATTGCCAGCCTGGCTTCCCTACCGAGAAGTACCTTCGGAGCCGACGCCGGTAGAGCGAGAGGCAGGCGAGCAGCGCGCTGCCGGCGACCGTGCCGAGCGCGCTGCCCAGGCTGAGCGCGCTGATGCCGCTCCCGTCGGGGGCCGGTGCACCTCCGAGGTGACGACCGGGGACGTGGAGGACGCCGGAGACGTACCGCGCCTGGTCCTCGAGCTGGATGGCGGCATGCTGGACGATCGGCCCGAGGTGCCCCAGCAGCCCCAGCGCAAAGGCCAGGGCGACCAGGACCGCAGCGGGCGTCAGCATCGTCCAGGGCACCGTTGCCTTGCCTCCCTCCGTCTCGCTCTTCTCCTCTGAGGCTCCCGCCTCGAGGCGGGCGTCCTCGGAGGGGGGGTCGCCGAGCCCGTAGAAGACCCCTCCGGCGACGCGCAGCACGGCCCCACCCACGATGATCGAGGCGATCATCACGACGGCGGTGACCCAGGCGTCGCCGTGGGCTGCCGCACTGTCCCCGATCCATCCTGCGCCGAGGAACGTCCCGAACGGCGGAAGGTCTGCGAGGCCGAGTCCGGCGACGAGGAACACCACGCCGGTCATCCGCAGCCCGCGGCCCTTGCCGTGTAGCGCGGCCTCGTCGACCGAGTGCAGCCGGTGGAGCACGATGCCGGCGCACAGGAACAGCGCAGCTTTCACGAGACCGTGGCCGATCACGTAGACGCACGCGCCTGCAAGGCCGAGCGGAGTGAGGAGCGCGAAGCCGACGAGGAACAGCCCCATGTGGCTGATCGTGGAGAAGGCGAGCAGGCGTTTGATGTGGCGCTGCCGGTAGCAGTAGACGGCGCCCACGACTGCCGTCAAGGTCCCGAGGGCGAGGAAGAGTGCGCTGATCGTGGCCCGGTGCCCCAGGGCGCCGGCGAACATGGACCAGTAGACGCGCGCGATCCCGTAGAGGCCGAGCTCGACCATGACACCGGAGAAGAGGACGCAGACCGGGGTGGGCGCCACTGCATGGGCGTCTGCCAGCCAGAGGTGGAAGGGCACGATCGCCCCCTTCGTCAGCAGACCGATGCAGATGAGCACGAATGCGACGACGACCAGCCCGTTCGGAGGACGGCGACTCATCGTCTCTCCGATCTGGGCCATGTTCAGCGCGCCCGTCCGGGCGTAGACGAGCGCGATCCCCGACAAGGAGAGGTATGCGCCGACGCTGTTGGTGATCGCGAAGTTCAGCGCTCCTTGCAGCGGGCCGCGCTCTTCGACTCGGTACGCCGTGAGCGCATATGCGGCCACGCCCATGACCTCGAACCACACGAACATGTCGAAGACGTCGCCGGTCAGGCAGAAGCCGACCATCCCGGCAAGGAAGACGAGGATCAGGGTGTGGAACCACGTGGAGAGGCTCTCGAAGTACCGCCAGGAGAAGACCAGGGCGGCGACGACCAACAGCGCCGTCATGCATGCGAGCCCTCCGTTCACCCCACCGACCGCGAAGTCGATGCCCAGGGCGACTCCGTGACGAGGGCGGATCCCGGCGAACCAGTAGACCTGCTCGTGACCGGCTGCGTTCGCCATGACGACGAAGGTCATGACGGTCACGGCCACCGCGGTCGCGATGGAGAGGAGGTCGAGGACGCGTCGCCTCGATCTCAGGAACGGATTGAGGGCGGAGATGAGCGCCGCCACCGCGAGCGGCAACGCCACCGCGAGCGGCAGGAGCGGGTCCATAGGTCTCAATCGCGCAGCTGCCGGAGTTCCTGGGGATCGACGGTCCCGAAGCGCTTGTGGGCCTGGATGGCGAACGCAAGGAGAAGCGCCGTCACGGCAGCTTCCACGACGACGTCGGTGAGTGCCAGCGCCTGAACGACGGGATCAACGGTGAGGGTGCCGCGGGGGATGTCCGAGAAGTAGGGGGCGACGCCACCGGTGCGGAAGCCGATCGAGAGGAACAGCACATAGGTCGACGACTGGAGCACGATCAACGAGATGATCTGATGGATGAGATGGCGGCTCGTGACGATGCCATAGAGCCCGCAGGCAGCGATCCAGGCGACGACGAGGTACGGAAACACGCTCAACGTCGGCTCCGTATCACGATGGTCTGCTCCAGGAGCTCGTTGACGATCAGGACGAGTGCCGCGACGACCTCGACCCCTACGAAGAAGCTGATGAGCGCGATCGTCCCGGAGGCGTCCACGGCTCCGGCCGGGGAGCCGAGGGGCAGGATGTCGGCAAGGTACGCGGCTCCTGCTGCGAGGACGCCGGCTCCGACGAGCACGAAGCCCGCCGCTCCGGTCGCCTCGACGATCTCGGTGAGGTCGATTGGGCTGAGTCGCTTGAAGACGAGGAACTGACCACCGAGGTAGACGAGCACGATCGCCGTCGCCATCACGGCCCCACCCTGGAAGCCACCCGCGGGGCTCGTCTGGGCATGGGTGGTGAGGAACCATCCGATGAGGAGCACCGGGCCGGTGAACGCGAGGGCGGAGGTGCGGACGGTCCCGCTGGTGGGCGAGACCGCGCGTCCAGACGCGGCGTCGTCGCTCTCGCCGCCCCTGCGCTTCGACTCGTTGCGCAGCTCACGTAGGACCGTCGCCACGCCGGTCGCCGCGACGAAGAGGACGAACTCCTCGCCGAGGGTGTCGAATCCCCGGTAGTCGAAGTTGACCGCCGAGACGATCCCGGTCGCATGGGTCCGGTGCACGGCCATGGCGTCGATCAAGTACCCGTAGGGGCCCCGGTAGTGCCCGAAGGCCGGCAGGTTCACGAGCCCCCATAGGTAGAACGCGAGCATCCCCGTCGCGGCGAGCATGAAGATGGCGCGTCTCGCCGCCGGTCTCACTCCCGCCTGCTCCTCACCTTGGCGAGGCCGAGCAGCAGGAGCAGAGGCAGGACGACCGTCCCGACGGAGAGCTCGGAGAGCGCGACGTCGGGCGCCTGCAGCGTGAAGAAGAGCAGGGTCAACAGGGCGCCGTAGGCGCTCAGCAGCACCACTTGACGGACGGGGTGGCGCATGGCGACGACGACCGTCGCTCCGGCGGCGACCAGGCTCAGCAGCGTCACCTCGAGCAGGGTCATGGCCCACTGCGGCGCCGGCGGCAGGACGACCGCATGGATGACGAGGATCACGGGTCGCCCGCAGGGCGGGAGGAGCCCGAGGGCCTGGCACGGCGCGCGGCACGAGGCTCGCTTGGAGCGCCGGCAGTGTTCGTGCCGCTCCCGCCGGGCTCGAGACCTTCACGGTTCCGCCAGTCTCCGCACTCTCGGACACGTGCCGCACGGACGGTGGCGTGGCTGAGCACCGGGCCGGCGATGCAGAGGAAGCCGACCGCGAGCCAGGTCTGCGCGGTCGGCTCGCGCCACCCCTCCTCGATGCTCACGGCGACGGCGACGAGGACCGGGGCCGCCAACGCGATCGGGGTCACGAAATGGGACTTCTGGTAGACGTCGCGCATGACGAGCACGCCTACCGACGACAAGGCGACCATCAGCACGGCGACCGCGAGGACCACGTCGGCGAGGATCGCTTGCCAGCTCACAGCCAGCGCTCCACCGCCCGGACGAACACCAGCCCGCCACCGAGCAAGAGGACGGCCGCCAGCACGGGGAACTCGAAGAGCCCGGTCCGGGCGAACGCCTGCGGCAGCAGGATCAGGACCATCACGAGGATGGAGCTCACCGCCTCGTATGCGACGACCGCCTCCATGACTGTTCCCCGGACGACCACGAGGCCGAGGGGTATCGTGCACAGCAACATCGCGGCGGCTGCCACCACGAAGCTGCTCATCTCGTGCCGCGCGACCCCGGACGGACGAGCCTGTGCACGATCATGATGTCGCGCTCCTCGTCGATGCCGAGGGCGAACGTGTTGGGTGCGACGGACGTCCCCATGACGAGCAGGACCCGCCGGGTGACTGTGGATGCGCGCTCCCCGCCGCTGCGGACCGCGATCTCCTGCAGGGCGCTCGGCGGGTCCTCTCCTGCCAGCACCTTGCGGTACAGCGCCCAGAAGACGAGCCCGAGATCCCGAGCGACGTAGAGGGGAATGGGCAGCGCGCGCGCGAGCCACTCGAAGCGAACGCGCATGTGAGCGGCCGCCTGGTACTGCACCAGCTCAGCCAGGAGCGCTGACGCGGCCGCAGCGGCCGCACCCACCAGGAGCTCGGGAAGAGCGATGGAGTCGTCGATCCAGACCCAGAGCGCCATCAGGATCACCCACCAGATCACGAAGGAGCCGATGCGGGCGGCGATCCGGCGGTCCTCTCGGCGCCGGGGCGGATTCTCGGCACCGGCCACCGGTCCCGCGAGCCGCTGCACCCCCTCTCGGTCGCCCTTGCCCACGTTCAACCCGCTTCCAACTGCCCAGGGGGTGCCCGAACGGGTCCCCGGCACGACGCGTACCCTCGTTGCAAATACCCTCGTTGCACGACGCGTACCCCCCTCCGTCCCCGGCAAACTCCACCCCGGAGCACCGCGCGTCGAGCTGAGTCGTGACTCGCCGTTCCCACCACCGGGCATGCGAGCGCGAGGCGATCGTGCGGTGGGTCGGCGCTCGAGTCACGTGCCAAGCGCCTTCTTGCGGTCCGCCTTCTCCCTGATCGTGCGCGCGGCCGCGACGCCGAACCGCCCGACGGTCGCGGGCAGCGACTCGAGGAACTGCGGGCTCAGCATCCCATGCGCCTGACGGTCGAAGATGCCGTGGGAGCCCTTGTCCTCCTCCTCGTCGCACGGATCCCAGAGGTTGGACGGTCGGTCGGGGGGTACCGGCACGTCGGTGAGCTGCGCGTCCCACGCACCTAATGCGGCGTACTGGGTCGCGAACCCCGGGAAGAGGCTCGCCAGGACGACGAGGAGCTGGTTCCAGGTGCCGAGCACCTTGGAGCGGCGGCAATCCAGCGCCGTCTCGACGATGGCGCGGGCGGCGACCTCCGGCTGGTAGATGGGAGGTACCGGCATGGGGTGCGTCCCGAAGACGCTCTTGCACCAGCCGAACTGGGTCGTGTTCACGCCGGGAAGATGCACCATGGACAGCCGGACGTTGCTCTTCTCGTGGGCGAGCTCGGCGCGGGCCGACTCGAACAGTCCCCGACACGCGAACTTCGACGAGCAGTACGCCGATTGCAAGGGGATGCCCACGAAGGAGAGGGCGGAGCCGACGTTGACGATGGTGCCGCGGTCGCGGGGGACCATCCGCTCGAGGGCGATCTTGGTGCCCCATACCTGCCCGAGGAACGTCACCTCCAACGCGCGACGGAAGTCCGCGGGCTCCACGTCCCAGAGCGGGGCGAAGATCGTCGTCATGGCGTCGTTCACCCAGAGATCGATCGGGCCGAGCTCCGACTCGGCGGCGTCGGCCGCGCCTCGAAGGTCCTCGAACTTCGAGACGTCGGCTGGAGCGGCCAGGGCCCGTCCACCCTCGGACTCGACGTCGCGCGTGGCCGCCGCCAGCCCGGCGCTCCCACGAGCGACGAGGCAGACGTCGAAGCCTTCCCGTGCCAGCCTGGTGGCGACCGCACGACCGACTCCTGCGCTCGCGCCGGTCACGAGCGCGACCCGCCTGTTCACACGGGCATTGCCCGACTCGCCTACGTTCCCGTTGTTCCCGTCGTTGCCCACCTTGCCGCCCTCCTTGCCCGTGTGGTCCTGTCCGCCAGGTCTCGTCTGCCGCTTCTGCCTACCCGGGATGCAGAGGTTGGACACGGGGGTGCCGGATGGTGCGGCGCCTAGGCCCGCTCGAGGCGCGCGAGGACGTTGCGCCGACGGAGCTGTCGCACCGCCTGACGCGCCTCCCTTTCGGACAGCACCGCCGCGAGCGCCTCCCCGCACGTGTGAACCCGCATGGAGAGAGCCTCCGCCTCGGGTCGCGTGTAGCTGAAGAGCGCCATGCAGGCGCGCTCCACCTCGTCGAACGTGGTGAAGTCGCTGTCCATGATGATGACGGCGAAGTCTTGGTCGAACAGCTCGCGCAGCCGGTCGGCGACTTCGGCCTCCAGCACCTCCTGCCGGTCGAGTTCCGGAAGAGCGAGCGGGGTCACGAGCCCTCGCGCAGATTCGGACGGCGGAAGGGCTTCCGGCGCCGGGGAGGGGCGACGTACCCGTTGTCGAAGAACCAGTGAACCGAGTCCTCGATGGCGCTCCGCGCAGGTCGTGACACGTAGCCGAGCTCGCTCCGAGCGCGCGAGTCGTCGAAGACCATCGTGGTCGTCGACATCCTCGCCGCCTCCAGCGGGACCGAGGGGTGGCGACCGAGGAGGCGGCCCTCCACCATCTCGGAGACAAGTCCGGCGGCCAAGGCGAGCCCTCTCGGGACCCGGCGGGCGACCGGCGGGACCCCGGTCACTGTGGCGAGCGTCGTGAGGAGCTCGCACATGGAGAGGTTCTCCCCGCCGATGATGTAGCTCCGGCCGCACCGGCCGCGCTCGAGAGCCAGAAGGTGGCCGATGGCGAGGTCATCGACGTGGGCGACGTTCAGCGCAGTGTCGACGTACCCGGGGATCCTGCCGTTCAGGAAGTCCACCACGACCTTGCCCGTCGGAGTCGGACGGTGATCACAGGGCCCCAGAGGGAAGGTCGGCAGCACGATGGTCACCGGCGCGCCCTGTGCGGCGGCCCTCAGCACCTCGTGCTCCGCGACGTACTTCGACCGCTTGTAATGGCCGAAGAGGTGCGAGAGGTCGGCGACGCTGCTCTCGGTCGCCGGCTTGCCGAGCTCAGTGCCTCCGAGACCCAGCGTGCCAACGGTGCCCGTGTACACGAGACGCTCGATGCCCTCTGCGGACGCGGCGCTAAGCACGTTGCGCGTGCCGTCGACGTTCACGTCGTAGAAGATC
>JBOGGB010000297.1:0-2376 GCA_050743605.1 Acidimicrobiales bacterium | reverse complement strand
CTCCTCGTCGCAGCGTCGCGCGCGGCCTTCTGGCTCGAGTGGACCCAGATCACCCGGTAGCCATCGGTTGCGGGAACCGGGGCGGTGAAGGTGCGCCAGAGACGGTCGGGGTCGCCCTCGGCGAGGCCGGGGAGGCGGACCGCCTCCTCCCAGGTAGGCGCATGGGTCTGGATCCAGTCCTTGAACCACCGGTCCTCTCGCCGCCCGTCGGGGATGACGGTGACAAAACGCCCGCCGCCAGAGGCGATGTGGCCCATTGCCTCGGTCGAGAGAGCTTGGAGTCAGCGACATAGCGGAAGTCGCTCCGGCCGAACATCGCGACGAGCCCGTCCCAGGTCGGGACGTGGGTCACGTCGTCGTTGGTGTTTCCGTCTTCGACCCGAAGCGCCACCGGCACGGCGCCATCGGAGGACACGGTGAGGACGTAGACGAGCTGTCGGAGGTCGGGGCGGAAGTCCTTGTTGTGCCCATAGGTCACGACAGGGACCTTCTTGCCGCCTCGCTCGACATCGGCCCCATAGGCGTCGCCGGTGAAGGTGACCGTGGTCGAGTCGTTGTGGAGTTCCCCGCAATCGATCTCGAAGTTGGTGACGGCGGCGAGCACGGTCTCGGTCAGAAGGCTCGCCCGGTCACAGTCGAAGAGCCGGTCGAGGGCGCGTCCGACCCGGTCGTCGTTGAGGTGGCCGGCGTCACCTGAAGTGAGCCCGAGGAGAGAAGGATCAAAGGGAGCGGCCCACTCGCCGATGGCATAGAGCGGGCGGTGCCGGACCACGATGTTGCGGCAGACGACGCCAACGACTTGTCCGGGGGAGAGCCGCAGTCGTCCGTCGTGCTTGGGCAGGTGGCGCTCCAGGCGCTCGTCGAAGCCAAGCCGGGACAAGAAGTGGTCGACGATGAACAGGCTTGCGAGCTTCTCGCTCACGAGGTCGAAGGCTTGCCCTCCCGGCCCGGTTGCCGTCATGTCTGTCATCGTATAGAGTGACAGACATGACGAGGTGGATGGTCAGTCGAGGGATGCAATGAGCCGACGCGAGGAGAGCCGTATCGCAGCGGCGCGCCGTGCACTCGTCTCCCTCTTGAGCGAGGGCGACCACTTCCTGCCTGGCGGCGTTGTCGACCGGATGATGCACTGTGGCAAGGCGAACTGCCGCTGCAGCACCGATCCCGACCAGCTCCATGGCCCCTATCACCAGTGGAACTACACCAGGAGCGGCCACCGCTACACGCGACGACTCTCCGACGCCCAGCTTGAACGCTACGGACCCGAGATCGAGCGGGGTCGCCGACTCATGGAGCTACTGATCGAGCTCGACGACGCCGAGGTCAGCCGCGTCGAGCGTGCGGAGGCGTGGGGGGCGTAAAGGGGTTCGAGAAGTGCGGAACGTCAGATCTCAGCGCTGCACCGGGCGCATCACCGATGGTCACAGCCATATGAGGTCGCGCGGCGCGCTGGGATACAGCATCCAGGTGGAGAACCGTTTCCATCGAACCTCCGGGCTTGGCAACATACCACCAAACTTGCGGACTTCAATGGTTTGTCAGCTCTTCGCGCCCCAGGGCCCGCGCGGACGCCTCGATCAACTTCGCCGCCTCCCCGACGGGCTCACGGGCCGCGATGGGAGCCTTCTCCGCCTCGATGGGCAGGGTCCGGCGGGGCGAGGCGAGCCGGGTCAGCTACACCGAGGAGGAGCGGCGCGGGGCGGCTGGCGACGACTAGCCCCTGAACCCTGCATCCGCTCGTCACTGTGAGAGCCGTGGCATAGGTCCGCCTCGAGGTCAGAATCAGAAGAGGAGACCTTCAAGCGCGTGGCGGGCGTCGAACAACGCGACGGGGGTTCTGGGCCGGGACGACCCGACGGCAGCGGGACCGGAGGGGTGGCAGGCACGTCCCCAGGCGTGACACAGATGTGACACGGGACACCGCAAAACGATGTCAAACGACGGCAACCGGCGATAAGCACGATACCTGGTCAGGTGCCATTTTCGGGCATTTCGCCAGGTCAGCGAATCGGGCGAGCTGTACCCCCTGAGTACCGTGGGTTCAAATCCCACCGCCTCCGCTCGAATTCCGCCGGCGCAAAGGTCCTGGTACGCTCCCTGGGCCGGCCGAAGGGGCCGGCGGGGTCTCGTTCGAGTTCCTGTTCGAGTGAGCCTTTCGATCTGACAGGAGCTCGGCTCAGGGCCGCCGTGCGGCCGGGGTCACCTGCGGCCTCCGCCTGCAACCCAGGATTGCGCCCGCAGCGCTCGACTCCGGCATCGGAGGCAACTGCCGCAGCTGGAGCAGTTGTCGCGCCCGAACCGGACCCGCAGCGCTCCGGCAAACGCGTTGCGCAGTCGCTCAGCAGGCCGAGGCGCAGCACCCAGAAGGCAGCACCC
>JBOGGB010000296.1:0-4704 GCA_050743605.1 Acidimicrobiales bacterium | reverse complement strand
GCGGCCGAGGCGGCTGTCGCCCGGGCGAGGATCACCGAAGCACCCGAGATGCCCGCGACGACCGCGACACCCGCGACGCCGCCGCCCGCCCCCCAGCCCGCTGGGGGCGACGCAGGCGCGCTCGCGGTCCGAGCCGCAGAGACCCAGGTAGGGGTGCCGTACGTCTGGGGCGCCGAGGACCCCGGGGGGGGGTTCGACTGCTCGGGGCTCACCTCCTGGGCCTGGAGCCAGGCCGGGTTGGAGCTCCCGCACTACTCGGGAGCCCAGATGGCCGACAGCGCCCCGGTGTCGATCTCGGATCTCGAGCCGGGCGACCTGCTCTTCTACGGCCCCGGCGGCAGCGTCCACGTGGCCATGTACGTCGGCGGCGGCATGATGATCGAGGCGACGCTCCCCGGAACAGTCGTGCGCGTCGATCCGGTCCGGTTCGGCACAACATTCGCGGGGGCCGGTCAGCCCTAGGCGCGTACGTCGGTTCGGGAGCCGTGCCGGCCCGCCGGCTCGAGCGAGCCCGCGCAGGCGGAGACGGCCGGCGTGTCCCGCGGTCGCCTGCACCGATCACGCGGACCCGCAGTCTCCTCACTCTGCATGCTCACTACCGGAGTCAGCCGATCTCCGGGCAGACCCGAGGTCGCGACCAAATGTGATTCACGCAGTACATTTCGTTGATGACGACGCTCGAGACGAAGCTACGGATCGACGAATGGAACGAGTCGGCGGTCGAGGAGCTCAATGATGGGCGCAAGATCACTCGTGCCCAGGTGCGATTGGAAGACGGGGCGGACGGGCTGGAGTCCGGGTTGGCGATGATGCTCGCCTACTACCGTCCGGACGGAACGAGCGACTACGTGACCTTGCTGCACCTGGCCGGACGGCTCGACGGACGCGAAGGCGCGTTCGCATTGCGCGGCGATGGAGGCTATGACGGCACGACCGCACTCGGCCGCATGACCATCATCTCCGGCTCCGGCACCGGCGCCCTGGCCGGAATCAGCGGGAGCTGCGTGAGCGAGTCCACCCATGCCGACTACCCGTACATGCCACTGACCCTGACTTACCAGCTCCCGTGAGCGCACGACGGGCGGTGGGCCCGCGCGGTCGGCTCCTCCTCGTGCCGAGTGATACTTGACGGGTGAAGCCCGTCCCGGTCGACTTCCACGTCGGCCCCCTCCTGGTCCACACCTACGGGATCGGGCTCGCGATCACCTTCTGGTTCGCCTTCCGCTACTTCGAGCGACGCCTGCGGGCGCGCGGCTATCGCACCGACTGGGTGCTGGGGCTCTTCATCCGGGTCATCGTCGCCGCGGTGGTTGGCGCCCGTGCGATGCACGTGCTCGCGAACCTCTCCTACTACCGCACCGACCCCGCCCAGGTGCTCGCCGTGTGGCACGGGGGTCTGTCGTCGTGGGGCGGCCTCCTGCTCGCCGTGCCGACGGGTCTGGTCATCGCCCGGCGGCGCTGTCCCGAGCTGCGGCTGGGCGCCGCGATGGACGTCGTGGCTCCCGTCCTCGCCGCGGCCTGGTCCATGGGGCGCCTGCTCGGGCCCCAGCTCATGTACGCGGGGGGAGGCCACGAGACGCGCCAGTGGTTCGGTCTCTCCTACGCGGGGCAGGTCGGAAAGCGGCTCCCGGTGCCGATCTTCCAGGCCGCGGAGGACTTTGCGATCTTCTGCGTGCTGGTGTACCTCGAGCACCGGATCCGGAGGTTCCTCTTGACGAGGAGGGCTCCCGCCATCGGACCTCCCGCGGGGATCGTCGTCGGCAGCGGCATGGTGCTGTGGGGCATCGAGCGGGTGGTCGACGAGAAGTTGTGGCTCGCCTATCCCGGCCAGCTCGGCGACGTCCTCGTGGAAGCCGCCGGCCTGGCGCTGGCGATCGCCGGCGTCGTGGTGCTGGTGGTCGCGAGGCGTCGCTGGCGGGTCTGGCTCGAAGCCGAGGAGGCGCGGACCACCGGCGCCCCCGTCGTCGCGGCGCGGGTCCGCTCGGTCCGAAGGCTGCTCGGCTGACCGCCGCGAGTCGGCCGGCGGCGGCTCAGGCGGGGTGCTCGACGACTGCGACGACCTTGGCCGCCATGAACCGGGCGGTCCGCACGGGCGTGCCGCTGCGCGTGACCTCGGTGACCTCGACGGTCCCACGCAAGTTCGCCACCTCGACCCGCCTGCCCGCCTTCGTCGCCGCCACCTCGAAGCGCTGGACCCCGGAGCCGACGTCGACCAGCACCTCGACCCGATCACCCTTCACCCCGCCCAGGGTACCGCCCCCTCGCCGGGCAGCAGGGGGTGCCGCCGCGGGGGACTCGGCTCAGAGCGTGGCCAGCACCGACTCCGCCGAGCTCACGTCCAGCCCCGGGCCCTTCTCGACGAACACCGACTTGACCACCCCGTCCTCCAGCACCGCGGCATAGCGCTGGGACCTCGTCCCGAGCCCGAAGCCGCTGCCGTCCATCTCGAGGCCCACCGCCCGTGCGAACGCGCCGTTGCCGTCGGACAGCATGACGATCTGGTCGCCGACCTCCCTGGCCTTCCCCCAGGCGTCCATCACGAAGGGGTCGTTCACCGACACGCACGCGATCGTGTCGACCCCCTTCGCGCGGAGCTCCTCGGCGCGCAGCACGAAGCCCGGCAGGTGGTAGTCGGAGCACGTAGGGGTGAACGCGCCGGGGACGGCGAACAGCACGACCCGCCCCTTCCCGAGTGCCTCGGTCGAGCTGACCGCCTTCGGCCCCTCGCCGGTCATGGTCCAGAGCTGGACGTCGGGGATCTTGTCGCCAGGTTGGACTGCCATGTGCAGTTCCCTCCTCTTCGGTCTCGTGGTCGGCCCGCTTTGCTGGCCTGCACGGTGGTCTACCAGCATCGGTGGGTCGAGGGTCAATCCCCTTCCCTCCGAGCGCAGGCGATATCTGCGGGGCGCACCGGCGCACGCGTCACCGGCAGGCCCGTCGCGTCGCGGATCGCTGCCAGGACGGCTGGTCCCGATGAGATGGTGGGCGGCTCCCCGACGCCCTTGGCCCCGTAGGGTGCGTCGGGCTCCGGCTCCTCCACCAGCGTCGAGAGGACGTCTGGCATGTCGAGGATCGTCGGCAACAGGTAGTCGGTGAACGACGGGTTCCGGACCCGGCCCTCGGTCACCACGATCTCCTCCATCAATGCAAGGCCGATGCCCTGGGCGATGCCCCCTTCGATCTGCCCGGTCACCTGTACCGGGTTGAGGGCCCTGCCGACGTCCTGGCCGGTCGCGACCTGCACCACCCGGAGCAGCCCGAGCTCGGGGTCCACGTCGACCACCGCACGATGCGCGGCAAACATGAACGAGACGTGCGCGTCGCCCTGGCCATCGGCGTCGAGCGCCTTGGTCGGACGGTGGTGGAACTCCTGCTCGGACTCGACCGCCGACCTCGCGAGCAGATCTCGCAGCTCCAGACGCTCCCCCGTCGCCGCGCGCACGACCTCTCCGTCCTCGAAATGGCACTGGAGGGCCGCGCACTCCCACAGCTCGGCCGCCCGCACGATCAGCTCCGCACGCAGCGCCGCACAGGCGAGCTGGCAGGCTCCCCCGCTCATCCAGGTCTGACGGGACGCGCTCGACGAGCCTGCAGATCCGACGTCCACGGTGCTGGCCGGCGCGAGCACCACGCGGGGCACTCCGAGCTCCTCCCGCACGATCTGCTGGACGAGCGTGACGAAGCCCTGCCCGACCTCTACGGTCGCGACCGTCACCGTCGCCACGGGCTCGCCGTCGACGCCCGCCTCGAGCCGCAGCCGCGCGGTGGCGAAGTCGTCGAACCCTTCGGAGTAGGCGATGTTCTTCATGCTCGCGGCGAACCCGATGCCGCGGCGCACGTGGCTGGGGTCCGCCGTCGCGCCCGCACCTCCTGGCAGCGCCATCGTGGGGCAGGTGGGATCGGGTGGCGGAGGCAACGGATGGGCAGCCGCCGCGCGGATGACCTCACGTACCGGAACGGCTCCGGTCAGCAGCTGCCCGGTGACGAGGCGGTCGAACCGCTCCAATGCATTGCGCAGGCGAAGCTCGACCGGGTCAATGGACAGCGCAGCGGCGAGCTTGTCCATCTGGGCCTCGTGCCCGTAGCACGCCTGGACCGCGCCGAAGCCGCGCATCGCGCCGCACGGCGGGTTGTTCGTCCGCACGGCATAGCCCTCGATCGACGCATTGGGGACGCGGTACGGGCCCGGGGCGAAGCACGTGGCGTTGGAGATCACCGCGTTGGACGACGAGAGGTACGCGCCGCCGTCGAGGACTATGCGGGCCTCCACCTTGACGAGGTCACCGTCGCGGGTGGCGTGGTGGCGGTACCACAGGTGCGCCGGATGGCGATGGACATGCCCGAAGAAGGACTCGTCGCGCGCGTAGACCATCTTCACCGGTCGCCCGGTGCGCAGCGCCAGCATGCACAGATGGATCTGCAAGCTGACGTCCTCGCGTCCCCCGAATGCGCCCCCGACGCCCGCGAGGTAGAGCCGCACCCGATCGGCGGGAAGCCCGAGGCTCGCGGCGATCTGGTCCCTGTCCACGTGGAGCCACTGGGTCGCGACGTACAGGTCGACGCCACCGTCCTCCGCGGGCGCCGCGAGGCCCGATTCGAGCCCGAGGAACGCCTGGTCCTGCATGCCGACCTCGTATTCACCCTCTACGACGACGTCGCCGGTCGCTGCAGGATCGCCATGGCGGATGACGAGATGACGGAAGA
>JBOGGB010000295.1:0-1634 GCA_050743605.1 Acidimicrobiales bacterium | reverse complement strand
ATGCTGAACCACGGGCTCATCACGGCGGCGCTCTTCCTCCTCATCGGCTGGATCTACGAGCGGCGCCAGACCTGGCAGGTGACCGGGCTCCGAGGCCTCCAGGCGCCCGCGCCCGTGCTGGCCGGGGCGTTCATGGTCGCGATGCTCGCCTCGATCGGGCTGCCGGGACTGAACGGCTTCGTGAGCGAGTTCCTCGTCCTCTCCGGGACGTTCCTCACCCACCGGTGGTGGGCGGTCGTCGCGACCGCGGGCGTCGTCTTCGCCGCCATCTACCTCTTGTGGGCCTACCAGCAGGTGTTCCACGGCAAGGTGGACCTCGCCAACTCGCACACCCGTGACCTGAGCTGGGCCGAGCGCGTGGTCATCGCGCCGCTGATCATTGTCATCGTCTTCCTCGGCGTCTACCCCAAGCCGGTGCTCGACCGGATCACCCCGACGGTGAACGCCCTGGTGGTCCAGGTCGACACCGCCACCCACACGCACCTGCCGGCATTCGCCCGCCGCGGCCTGTCGACCGATCAGGCGAACGGCCACGGCGCTCGGGCGAAGGCGAAGAGGGCGGGGGCTTCCCGATGAGCGCGGTCGCCGGTCACCTGGCGCTCATCGCCACTCCCCACATCCGCTACCTCGCGATCCTCCCCGAGATCGTGCTGCTCGGCGGCGCGATCCTGCTCCTCGCGAGCGGGTCGCTCGTGGAGCGCCAGCTGCGGGCACGGGTCGCCACGTTCGCCACCGTGGCGGTGTCCGCAGGAGCCCTCGGGGTGTCGCTCTGGCAGTGGTCCGACGTGACCAGTCACGGCCCGTTCACCGCGGTCGACCACGCGGTGGTGGTGGACGGCTTCAGCGCGCTCATCAACGTGCTCGTCTCCTGCGCGATGCTCCTCACGGCGCTGGTCGCCGACGGCTACCTTCGCCGCGAGGGGGTCGACGGCGCCGAGATGCACGTCCTCGCGATGGTGTCCGCCGCGGGCGCGATGATCATGGGGTCGGCCAACGACCTCATCGTCATCTTCCTCGGCCTCGAGATCCTCTCGATCGCGCTCTACGTCCTCGCCGCCTTCAACCACCGGCGCGCCGCGTCGGGGGAGGCTGCGCTGAAGTACTTCATCCTCGGTTCCTTCTCCTCCGCGGTGTTCCTCTACGGGATCGCCCTCGTCTACGGCGCCACCGGGTCGTCCAACCTCGCGCAGATCGCCGGGTTCCTGGCCAAGAACGTCTTAGCGTCCGACGGGCTCCTCCTCGCCGGGATGTCCCTCCTCGTCGTGGGCTTCGCCTTCAAGGTGGCGGCGGTGCCGTTCCACATGTGGACGCCCGACGTCTACCAGGGCGCACCTTCGCCGGTGACCGGTTTCATGGCCGCGGTCTCCAAGGCCGGGGCGTTCGCGGCGTTCCTCCGGGTCTTCCTCTCCTCGTTCGGGCTTCTGCGGGCGGACTGGCAGCCGATCATCTACGCCCTCGCCGTCGTGACGCTGCTCCTCGGCGCTGGGCTGGCGGTGGTCCAGCGCGACGTGAAGCGCATGCTCGCGTACTCTTCCATCAACCACGCCGGCTTCGTGCTGCTCGGCCTCGAGGCGGCGACCGCACGCGGGGTGAGCGCGTCGCTGTACTACCTGTTCGCCTACACCTTCATGGTG
>JBOGGB010000294.1:0-1696 GCA_050743605.1 Acidimicrobiales bacterium | reverse complement strand
CTCGTCGCCGAGGCCGGAGAGGCGCAGGCGTTCACCGAGGTGATGGAACGTTCGCAGGCCTTGCACGACATGCTCGTCACGGCATTCCCAGAGCACGCGCAGTACGCCGTCGCGCTCGCGTTCCGGTTGCGTTACGTGATGCAGATGAACGCTCGCGAGGCCCTGCACATCATCGAGCTCCGGTCCGGTCCCCAGGGCCATCCCTCGTACCGTCGCGTTGCGCAGGAGATGCACCGGCTCGTCGCCGAAGAGGCCGGGCACCGGGAGATCGCGGCAGCGATGGCGCACGTCGACGAGACGCCGGTGCAGCTCGACCAGCTCGAGCGGCTCGATGCCGAGCGCCGCGCAGCGGTCCGACGTGATGCTCGAGAGGCCGGCGCACCGAGCTGAGGCACGCCCCGCCCGCGCCACGCCTCTGACCAGGGCCGGCCGTGGTTCGCCCTGGTCCTGCCGTTCTTCGCCTTCGCAGGTTGGCCACCGCGAGCTTCGGTCGAGCGACGAGAAGACCCCTTGAGCGCGCCCCGCGAAGTGTCTAGGGTACTGCGCAGTCCCAGTCGCCCCGACGGGGCGCCCCGGCTCGGGCGCCGGGGCCGCGGCGGGGGGGGATGCTGTGAGAAGCGGAGCGGGGCCCAGGGAGTCGAGTAGAGAACGTCCGGCCCGGGGGCATGCCCCACCGGTGACAGGACGGCCCCAAAGACTCCCGGGCCCGACCGCCTGACTCCCTCGTCGAGTCTCGCTTGGTCGGTCCTCCGCCATCGCTCGATGTGTCGAGACGAACGTCTATGCTCCCGCAGCACAATTTCTGCGAAGGGCGGCCATGCCGGACGACTTGGACGACGTCACCATCCCCGACGACCTCGACGAGCTCGATGACGATCTCGACATTGACGACGGCGATTCAGACGATCTCGACGACGACCTCGATGAGGATCTCGACATTGACCAGGACGACGCCGTCGTCGAGGAGGACGAGGACGACGCCGTCGTAGAAGAGGACGAGGAGGGAACGGTCGGGTCGGGGGAGCAGACCACCGAAGAGGCCGAGGGGGGAACGGTCGGGTCGGGGGAGCGGCCCACCGAAGAGGCCGAGGAGGATGACGAGGAGGAGATCGACGAGGAGGACGTGGAGGCGAGCCTCGACGTCATCCTGAAAGAGCGGCTGGTCGTCGCTGACGACGAACCCGACGACGACGAGGAGGAAGGAACCGACGTCGAGGACCGCGCGGAGATGGGGGAGCGCGTGCTGCCGAAGCAGCCCGACGAGTTCGTCTGTCGGTCCTGTTTCCTCGTGAAGCACCCGAGCCAGCTCGCCGACAAGAAGAAGATGCTCTGCCGTGACTGCATCTGAGCCGTCTCGCTCTGAGCTCCCAGCAGGAGCAAGTGGCCGGTCGATCGTGGACCAGGCGCTCGACGTGCTCGTCTATCTGCCGGCGGGAGCGGTCCTGGCCGCGCTCGAGGACGGGCCCGAGACCGTGGCGAAGGGGCGGGCACGGGTCGATCAGGAGCTCCGGAACGCGAGGGTCGTCGGTCGGCTCGTGGTCGACCTCGGGCTGCGTCAGTTGCGCGAGCAGCTCCAGCCTGCCGTAGGGCTCCGACGCACCGAGCCTCGGGACGCCGCCGCACCTCGGGACGCCGCTGCGCCTCGGGACGCCGCTGCGCCCAAGGCGCGGCCCGGGCGGGTCGGACGAGCCGGGCG
>JBOGGB010000293.1:0-2234 GCA_050743605.1 Acidimicrobiales bacterium | reverse complement strand
CGGTCACGCCATGACCTTTTTGACCTCTGCGAGCGGCCTCCTCGACGCCGCAAGGGGCGGGCCGGTTCGCCAGCAGGCCTCCGACGTGGTCGAGCTGCTCCAGGACCCCTCTCGATGCCGGGTCCTGCCGGTCACCCTCCCCGAGGAGATGCCGGTGAGCGAGACGATCGAGTCCGTGCGGCTCCTCAGGGACCGGGTGGGGATCCACCTCGGGCCGGTCGTCGTGAACTGCTTCGAGGCGGGTCCCCCCGAGCTCGAGGTGCCCGCCGTCGAAGCCGCCCGCGACGCGAAGGTGGCGCTCGACGCCTCGGTGATCGACGCGCTGGAGGCGGCCCGCACCTTCCGGCTCCGCCGGCTCCGCCTCGTGGAGGACCAGGTCGAGCGGCTCGGCCGTGAGCTTCCGCTCCCCCAGCTCAGGGTGCCGCGCCTGTGGGCTCCCGCGATCGGGGCTGCAGAGCTCGACCGGCTGGCCGCGGCGATGGCCCGTGCGATCGAGGGCCTGCCCACCGTCGAGGGCCCACCCACCGTCGGAGGCCCAGTATGAGCGAACCCGCGTCGCCCGGCGTCCCGACCTCCCTCGCGGAGCTGGTCGTCGGGCGCGCCGTCGTCGTCTGCTGCGGGCCCGGCGGCGTCGGAAAGACGACGGTCTCCGCGAGCTTCGCCCTCGAGGCCGCGCGCAGGGGGCGACGCGCCTGTGTGGTGACCGTGGATCCTGCGCGGCGCCTCGCCGACGCCATGGGCGTCGAGTCGCTGCCGAACGAACCCGTCGAAGTCCGGGGCGACTGGCCGGGCACGCTCTACGCCGTGATGCTCGATCCGAAGACCACCTTCGACGAGCTGGTCGACCGCTACGCGCGCACGACCGACCAGGCGGGAGACATCAAGGTGAACCGCCTCTACCAGAACCTGACCGGTGCGCTCTCGGGAACCCAGGAGTACATGGCGATGGAGAAGCTCTACGAGCTCACGAGCTCCGGCGACTTCGACGTCGTCGTCGTCGACACCCCCCCGACGCGCAGCGCGCTCGACCTGCTCGACGCACCTGGGCGGCTCACGCAGTTCCTCGAGAACCGCCTCTTCCGCGCGCTCATGATGCCCACGCGCCTCTCGCTTCGGGCGGTGCACTTCGCGACGCAGGCGCTCTTGAAGACCGTCTCGCGGGTCGTGGGCGCCGAGATCGTGCAGGACGCCGTCGCCTTCTTCCAGGCGTTCTCCGGCATGGAGGCGGGCTTCGACGAGCGGGCGCGTGCGGTACGCGCGCTGCTCGCGGACTCGGCGACGGCCTACGTCGTCGTGACCGCGCCCAGGGAAGACACGCTCGAAGAAGCCGGGTACTTCGCCTCACGCCTCCTCGAGCGTGGCGCGCCTCCCGCGGGGCTCGTCGTGAACCGCATCCATCCGCGCTTTCCTGCTGGCGCGGCGGCGCTCCACGCAGAGACGACGCCGCCGGACAGCGCCCTCGCCGCGCTCGAGAGCAACCTCCTCGAGCTCGACGCGGTCGCCACGCTCGAGGAGCGGTCGTTCGCCGAGCTGGCCGCCGCCTCCGCACCCGCCCCGGTCGGCTGCGTCCCGTTGCTCGGCACCGACATCCACGACTTGGAAGGGCTCGCCCTCGTCGCCGATGCCCTCTTCGGCGTCGGGTAGTCTCCCGATCGTGGCCCGGATCCTCGTCGCGAGCGACGCGCCGAGCGTGCGTCGCGAGCTCGCGTCTCTCACTGCCGCAGACGACGTCGAGGTGGCCGAGGCCCCCTCTGGACGCGACGTCGTCCGCATGGTCCTGGAGGACCCCCCGGACCTCGTGGTTGTCGACATGCAGATGGGCAACATGGGCGGGATGGCCGTCTGCCTCGAGTTGAGGCTCGAGGAGTCCTACCTCGACATCCCCCACGTGCCGGTCCTCATGCTGCTCGACCGGCGGCCCGACGTCTTCCTCGCACGCCGCGCCGGCGCGGAGGGATGGCTGGTGAAGCCCCTCGACCCACTGCGCGTACGACGTGCAACGCGCAGGCTCCTCGACGGCGGGACCTACCACGACGGGTCATACCAGCCCGTGCCCGTGCTAGTCGGCTCGGCGAAGCCGACGCTCCCGGGCGGCGGCGGCGGCTGACCCGCACGACGTGACGAGGCGAGACCGGCCGCCACCAGACGACGGGACGCCGCGGCGCGCCCGCCGCCGCTATCCCTGGCGGCGCGGCGGCCTTAAGCCGCGGGCCCACGACCGCAGGGCACGCGGC
>JBOGGB010000292.1:0-5160 GCA_050743605.1 Acidimicrobiales bacterium | reverse complement strand
GTCACGCCGAGCTCGTCGACGTCCGCGAAGCGCACCGTGTTGTTCTGCCCTGCGCCGATCGCCTTCCCGAGGTCCGTTCCGACCTTCGACGCGTCGACGTCGAACGCGGCGACCGGGACGAGGTCGCGGACGTGGTAGCCACCGAGCACGACGTGCATGAGCCCGGGGACGAGGTCGTCCTCCGTGGCGTCCCGGTAGTACGAGATGCCCTGCACGAGCGAGCTGGCGCAGTTCCCCACTCCGGCGATGGCAACTCGGACGCTGCTCATCGGTGTCCTCCTGTTCCTGTTCCTGTGCCTGTGTCTGTTCTTGTCTGCTCGAGCAGCTCGGCTTCTCGAGGAGGCCAGCCGGGTCGAGCGCACTTGATGGTCAGGGTCCTCGCGACGGTTCGGGTCATCTCGCGACGTGTCGGGTCGCGGTGCCCGGGACGGCAGCCGACCGCTCCGCCTCCAGGAGGCGGTCGAGCCAGTGGATGTCGTTTACGAGCGCGTCCGCCGTGTGCTCGACGACGGAGCGCGCATACACGTCGAGCACACGGTCGTCCGCCGCCCCTCGCATCTCCGCGAGCCGTTCGGACAGCTGTGTCCTGCGGCGCTCGAGCAGCGCGACGCGCGCGGGTGAGGGCAGGTGCCGCGCGAAGGTGAGGCGGAGCCCGAAGCTCCGCGGGTCGTCGATCGCGCCGGGTACCGCGAGCAGGTCGGCGAAGTGCGCGCGGCCCGCGTCCGTCAGGCGGTACACCTTGCGTGAGCGGCGCCCGCGCGGGCGCTTGGCGACAAGGTGGCGCGACCGCAGCACGGCGAGCTCTCCAGAGAGGGATCCGGTCGGCGGGCCGGGTTCCGCGGGCGGGTCCGGCGCACGGATCGTCTCGGCCGCCTCGATCGCCTCGACTGCGCCCGCAGCTTCGAGGCGTGCGAGTGCCGGGTACAGCGAGCCGAACGAGACGTTCGCCAGCAGCCCCAGCCCGCCGCGCAGCTGCCGGCGGATCTCGTAGCCGTGCAGGTCGCCGCGCTCTTCCAGCAGCCCGAGGATGGCCAGATCCAACATCGTGGCCGTACTATATCGGGCCGATATAGCGAGCCGCGCACTTGCGCTCGGTAGGCACCGCCCGGGGTGGCGGGGTCCGGCCGGCACCGTAGGTCCCGGCGATAGCCTCCGGACGTGACCTTCCGCTCGGGCCCGGGTGCGCCGCGGCGTGTCGAGGAGCCCGCCCCAGAGGCTCGGGTCGAGTACCGGCTGCTGCGCGACGCCGCCGTGCGGGACGTCCGCCGGGGCAGGCTCGGCACCGTGGACGTGTGCGACGCCCACCCCGAGCTTCTGCGCGCCGCGCGCAACGTCGGCCGTCCTCTCGCCGACGACTGCCCGATCTGCGCCGAGGAGCGTACGGTGCTCGTGACCTACGTCTTCGGCGCGGGGCTCCCACCCGGTGGGAGATGCCCAGGAACGGCCACCGAGCTCGACCGCCTCCGGCGCCGCGCCGCGCCGGTGCTCTGCTACGAGGTCGAGGTGTGCCCCGGTTGTGCGTGGCACCACTTGCTGCGCAAGTACCCCGCCGGTGGTCGCGCCGTCCGCGCGGGGGCGAGCGGCAGCGCCCGCGACCGGGGGTGAGGGGCCGCCTGGGGCCCCGGGTATAGGGTCGGACAGGCCCCGCAGGGCCGCACGCCATGTGCGGCGGCACCCGCAGGCCAGAAGAGGAAAAGCAGCAGCGAGTAGCAGAACCACATCTCCAGAACTCTCAGGAGGGCATGGCATGGACAGCCCTACCACCATTCGACCTGGACAGCCGCGTGGACCGGTGACGGTCCCGATGCTCCGGGCGCGAAAGCGACGCACAGGCGCAGAGCCGATCGTGATGCTGACCGCGTACGACGAGCCGGGAGCGCGCATCGCCGATGCCGGCGGCGTGGACGCGATCCTCGTCGGGGACTCGGTCGCGAACAACGTCCTCGGCTATCCCGACACGCTCCACGTCACGATCGACGACATGGTGCGCCACGTCGCGGCCGTCGCACGGGCACGCCCGTCCGCGCTCGTCGTCGGGGACATGCCGTGGATGAGCTACCACCTCTCGGCAGAGCAGGGCGTCGCGAACGCCGCCGAGCTCGTGCGCGCAGGCGCACGAGCGGTGAAGCTCGAAGGGGGCCTCTCGAGGGTGGCCGTCGTCGAGGCGATCGTCCGCGCGGAGATCCCGGTGATGGGCCATCTGGGGCTCACTCCGCAGTCGGTGCTGCCGATGGGCGGCTACCGCGTGCAGGCACGCGACGCCGGGGGCGCAGACGCGTTGCAGGTGGCGGCGCACGCGCTCGAGGACGCCGGGTGCTTCGCTCTGGTGCTGGAGGGCGTCCCGGACGTGGTGGCGGCGAGGGTGACCGCGGACCTCGCGATCCCCACGATCGGCATCGGCGCGGGGTCGCGCTGCGACGGCCAGGTCCTCGTCTTCCACGACGTGCTCGGTCTGGGGTCCGGCCCGGTGCCGAAGTTCGTGCGGAAGTACGCCAGTCTGGCGGAAGTCGCCACCGAGGCGATCGCGGAGTTCGTCTCGGACGTGCGCTCGGGAGCGTTCCCGAGCGATTCGGAGAGCTATCACGGCGGCGGAGAGCTCGATCGGGGTCAGGGACTGGCCGGCGCCTGAGCGGCTCGCGACGCCGTCGGGTACCGGGCCGCCCCCTGTCGGGCACCAGGTCGCCCATGACGCTGATCAAGCGTCACGGACACAAACGGACACAAGACGACCCCGGCGATGGCCGCAGGCGTGGCGGACACGTCTGGTCCGCGTGGGAGATCGCTGGGCTACTCGACCGAACTACTTGATGCCGACGATGATGCCGACGACCGCCATCCCGATCGCCACAATGGCCGGTACAGCCCACGCCATCCACTTGACGGCCGTTTTGAGATCGCCGACATCGCTCGCCAGAGTGGACAAGGACTTGACCATGCCGCCGAGCGTTGGGCTGTCGGGGTGAGAGAGTTCTTCGATGTCGTTCGCTCCCAATCCGGTCTGTCCCTGGCGAGCACCGGCGTAGGGGTTCGCTACTGGCCTTGCCAATCGGAAGAACTGAACCGTTAGGAACGGGGCCTCATGGGTGAGGGTGATCCGTCGAGGAGCCAGGTTGGTCACCCGGACGATGAGTACGCCGCGGAATCCGGGGTCGACCTGCGGACCTGAAAGCAAAACAAGGCCCTGCCGTGCGTACTTCGAATCGAGGCCGAGTTGGGCAGCGTACTGGGGTCCGCATACGACGGTCTCGCGGGTCGTGATCATGGCGAATTCCCCGGGTTCGATGATGACCAAGCCCTTGTTCGCCACATCTGCAACTGCGTCCGTCCCACTCAGAAACGCCTGGTTGCCCACGCGGAAGTCGTAGCTAGCTGCTTGGAGGCAGGTATCGGCGAACGGGTCGATACCAAGTTCCCCCGTTGATAGCGCGTCCCGGATCTCCCCATCCGTCAGCACTTCGTCACCCTACCTTTCCGAACACACGTTCGGGGTAATCCTAGCGCCTGGGTCAGACTGACCCATTACCCGGGCGCCGGGCCGCCCCCTCGTCGGGTACGCTTCGTCCGACCTCGGCCAGGCCGGCATGCCGGCATCGGCCACCACAGACGAGCCCTGCCCCGTACGTCGGGGCCCGGGTGCGGGACGCACTCGGTCCGGAGGGAGGTGAGCCGCTGATGCGGCCCTACGAAGTCATGATGATCTTCGACGCCGGAGCGGAGGCACCGACCATTCAGGCGGTGCTCGACCGCCTCCTCGAGTCGATCCGCGCGCACGAAGGCGTGCCGGGGCACGTCGACCGGTGGGGCCGTCGACCCTTCGCCTACGAGGTGAAGCACCGGCGTGAGGGCTATTACGTGCTGCTCGAGCTCTCGGGCGAGCCTCGGACGGTGGCCGAGATCGATCGACTGCTCACGCTCGCCGACGAGGTGCTGCGCTTCAAGGTCATCCGGCTGCCGGACAAGATCGCCGCCCGCCTGGCTTCCGGCGCCGCATCGCACGCCAGGCCCAGCGCCCGCGGCCCGGCGCCGCGGCAGCACGCAGGGCACGCACCGTCACCGAACGGCTCTTCCGGGGGCGACGAGGGCTCGCAGAGCTCCCAGAGCGGGCAGGCGGGTGAGGCCGTCGCGGACGAGGCCGCAGCGGAGGGGGCCCGAGCCACCGCCGATCAAGAGGACCAAGAGGCTGCGACTCGCGCCGTCGACGAGGCGCCACCCCCGGTCGACGAGGCGCCGCCGCCAGGCGCCGGACCGGACACGGTCGCTCCGGCGGCGGGCTGACCCCCGGACGCGCCGGAGAGCGACGCAGAGCACGAGGAGGAAGAGACGATGCCGGACAACAGCGTGACGCTCGTGGGCAACGTGACGCGGGACCCCGAGCTGCGCTTCACGAACACCGGCCAGCCGACCGCCAGCTTCGGTCTCGCCGTGAACCGTCGCTGGCAGAACCGCCAGACCCAGGAGTGGGAGGAGCAGACGAGCTTCATCGATGTCGTGTGCTGGCGTGAGATGGCGGAGAACGTGAGCGAGAGCCTCGCGAAGGGCTCACGGATCGTAGTGTGCGGAAGGCTCGAGCAGCGCTCGTGGGAGACCCCCGACGGCGATCGTCGGTCGAAGATCGAGGTGGTCGCAGACGAGATCGGGCCGAGTCTCAGGTGGGCGACGGCTCAGGTCACGAAGAACGAGCGTCGCGGCCCCGGTTTCGAGCAGTCACAGCCGGCGCGCCAACCCGCCGCCGCCAAGTCGCCCGCTGGCGGCGGCCAGTCCGGCGGTTACGGATACGACGAGGAGCCCTTCTAGATGCCGAGAGGTGGAGAGCAACGCAGCGGCCGTCGCAGCCCCAAGGACGCGGGGCGCAAGACCAAGAAGAAGCCCTGCGCGCTGTGCAGGGACAAGATCGAGTGGGTCGACTACAAGGACGTCGGCATGCTCCGCAAGTACATGAGTGACAGGGGCAAGATCCGTGCCCGCCGGGTGTCGGGCAACTGCACCCAGCACCAGCGCGACGTGGCGATCGCTATCAAGACTGCTCGCGAGCTGGTGTTGCTCCCGTACACCCAGCGCACCACCACCGAGCGTCCCGGCGGACGCGGTGGACGCGGCGGCCGCGACGGAGGCTACGGAGGCCAGGGCGGCCGCCGGCCGCGTTCGGACGAGGAGCGGACC
>JBOGGB010000291.1:0-1956 GCA_050743605.1 Acidimicrobiales bacterium | reverse complement strand
GGGTGGGCAGGGTGGGCAGGGTGGGCTGAGGTGGGCGGGATGGGCTGAGGTGGGATGGGGCAGCTCAGTCGGAGAAGGGGATCCATTCCGACGAGGTCGTGATGTCCTTCAGGACCGCCTCGATCGGCTCGACGCCGAGCCCCGGGCCGGTCGGCACCGCCAGGTGGCCGGACTCGAGAACGAAAGGCGGGGTGACGTCCGTCTCGAAGTACCGGTCCGAGGCGCTCAGGTCGCCGGGGAGGCTGAAGCCGGGCAGTGCCGCGAGGGCGACGTTGGCCGCCCGACCGAGACCCGTCTCGAGCATCCCGCCGCACCAGACCGGCACGCCGCTTGCCGCGCACACGTCGTGCACGCGGCGCGCCTCGAGGTACCCTCCGACTCGCCCGGCCTTCACGTTCACGATCGAGCACGCGCCAAGCGCGACGGCCTCGGCAGCGGCGCGTGCGGAGCTGATGGACTCGTCGAGGCAGATCGGCGTGCGGATCATCCGCGCGAGCTCGGCGTGGCCACGCAGGTCGTCCTCTCCAAGCGGCTGCTCCACGAGCAGGAGCTCGAACGGGTCGAGGCAAGCGAGCTGGGGAGCGTCCGCGAGCGTGTACGCCGCATTGGCGTCCACCTGGAGCAGGACCTCCTCCCCGAAGCGCTCGCGCACGGCACGCACGGGCTCGACGTCCCACCCCGGCTTGATCTTCAGCTTGATCCGGAGGTAGCCGCGCTCCAGGTACCCGTCAACTTGGTCGCACAGCTCCCCGAGGGACGCCGAGATCCCAACCGAGACCCCTGCGGGCACCTGCGCGCGCTCGGCTCCGAGGTACGAGGCGAACGACTGGCCCGCGACGCGAAGCTCCGCGTCGAGCACGGCCATTTCCACGGCCGACTTGGCCATGGGATGCCCCTTGATCGCCGCGAGCAGCGGACCCACCATCGCACCGGTGGTGGGGCGGCCCGCGGCGATCCTCGGCAGCATGAAGCGCCGGATGACCTCGTGGGCACCGTCGACGAACTCCGCGGCGTAGAACGGCTGTGCCATCGCGACACATTCGCCCCACCCCTCTGCGTCGTCGGAGACGACGTGCACGAGCAGGGCGTCCTTGTCGGCCTGGACGCCGTAGGACGTCTCGAAGGGCCGCACGAGCGGCAGGCGGACCCTGCGGAGCTCGACTCCCGTGATCTTGGTCACGGCTACCCTCCCGAGACGTCCTCCACGCGCTCGCGCCCCGAGGAGACGAAGGGCATCATCGCACGCAGCTCGCGGCCCACCTGCTCGACCGGGTGCCGGCGCCCCTCTTCGCGCAGCTTCAAGAAGGTCGGCCGGCCGGCGCGGTTCTCCTCGAGCCACTCCTCGGCGAAGGAACCGTCGCGGATGTCCGCGAGTAGCTGTCGCATCTGGGCACGGACGCGTTCGTCGACGACGCGCGGCCCACGGGTCAGGTCGCCGTACTCGGCGGTGTCGGAGATCGAGTAGCGCATGCCCGAGATCCCCTCCTCGTACATGAGGTCGACGATCAGCTTCATCTCGTGCAGGCACTCGAAGTACGCCGACTCGGGCTGGTACCCGGCGTTGACCAGCGTCTCGTAGCTCGCCTTGATGAGCTCGACCAGACCGCCGCAGAGCACGACCTGCTCGCCGAAGAGGTCGGTCTCGGTCTCCTCGGAGAAGGTGGTGTCGAGCACCCCGGCCCGGGTGGAGCCGATCCCGTGGGCATAGGACAGCGCCAGGTCGTGCGCCGATCCGGTGGCGTCCTGGTGGACGGCGACCAGGCTGGGCACGCCGCCGCCCTCGGTGTAGGTGCGGCGGACGAGGTGACCCGGCCCCTTGGGCGCCACCATGGTGACGTCGACGCCCGCAGGCGGCACGATCTGGCCGAAGCGGATGTTGAAGCCGTGGGCGAGGAACAGGGCGTCGCCGTCCTGCAGGTTGGGCTCGATGTCGGCCTCGTACACGCCCTTCTGCTC
>JBOGGB010000290.1:0-1739 GCA_050743605.1 Acidimicrobiales bacterium | reverse complement strand
CCCCCATGAGGAATTGGTCGACCGATGCGGCCGCCGACCGCCCTTCGGCGATCGCCCAGACGATGAGGCTCTGGCCCCGGGCTGCGTCCCCGCAGGCGAAGACCCCGTCCGCGTCCGTCGACCAGTCGGGGCCGACGGCCACGTTGCCGCGGGCGTCCAGGTCGAGGTCGAGCTCGGCGACGGCTCCGCGGCGCTCGGTGCCGACGAACCCCATCGCAAGCAGGACGAGGTCGCACGTGAGCTCGACCTCGCCGCCGGGCACCGGCTCGAACACCGTCCGGCCGCCTTCGAGCGACATCCGGACCTCGTCGCCGCGCAACGCCCCCACCCGACCGGTCCCGTCGTCGACGAGCGCGCTTGGGCTGATCGCCCAGCGCCTGGTGCCCCCCTCCTCGTGCGCGGCCGAGGACCTCAGGATGAGAGGCCACACGGGCCAGGGGTTGTCCTCGCCACGCGCCGGCGGCGGCTCTGGGAGGATCTCGAGCTGCACCACCGATGCTGCACCCTGCCGGTGCACCGTGCCGAGACAGTCCGCCCCGGTGTCGCCCCCGCCCACGATCACGACGTGGCGGCCGTGCGCGTCGATGGGCGAGCACGCGAGCGCGCCTTCCTGGACCAAGTTGGCCGGCTTCAGGTAGTCGAGCGCGAAGTGCACGCCGCGCAGCTCGCGTCCGGGCACCGCCAGGTCACGGGGCACGGTCGCCCCGGTCGCCAGCACGAGGGCGTCGAAGTCGCCGAGGAGCGCCCTGGCCGAGACGGTCCGGACGCCGGGAGCGCACGCGGCGCCGATCCCCCGCAGCTCGCCCGGCTCGGCGGGCCGGTCGTCAGCAGGTGTCGCGACCCCGACTGACGTCGCGCACACGAGCTCGACGCCCTCGGCCACGAGCTGGGCGAGGCGGCGGTCGACCACCCGCTTCTCCATCTTGAACTCGGGGATCCCGTAGCGGAGCAGCCCGCCCGGGCGCTCGGCGCGCTCGAAGACCGTGACGGCGTGGCCGGCCCGCGCGAGCTGCTGCGCGCATGCGAGCCCCGCCGGTCCAGAGCCGACCACCGCCACGCGCTTGCCCGTCGGGGTCGACGGCGCGTGCGGGACGACCCAGCCTTCGCGAAAGGCGCGCTCGGCGATCTCGTACTCGATGCGCTCGATGGTGACGGGATCTGTCGAGATCCCGAGGACGCAGGCGGCTTCGCACGGGGCCGGGCAGAGCCGCCCGGTCATCTCGGGGAAGTTGTTCGTCGCATGCAGCCGCTCGGACGCGTCCTCCCAGTCGTCGCGGTAGACGAGGTCGTTCCACTCGGGGACGAGGTTCCCGAGTGGGCAGCCTTCGTGGCAGAAGGGGATCCCGCAGTCCATGCAGCGCGCCGCTTGGATGCGCGCCGAGGCCTCGTCGAATGGCTCGTAGACCTCGCGCCAGTCGCGCAGCCGCACGGGCACGGGCCGGCGGCGCGGCAGCTCCCTGCCGTGCTCCATGAACCCGGTCGGGTTACCCATGTGCGGACGACGCCATCACGGCCTCGTCGACCGGGCGCCCCTGCGCGAGCGCCCGCTCGGTGGCCTCGAGCACGCGGCGATAATCGCGCGGCATGACCTTCACCGCGTCCCGAAGCGTCCGGGCCCATGTCCCGAGCAGCCGTGCCGCCACCGCGGATCCCGTCACCTCCCCGTGGCGCACGACCACGTCTCGGAGCCACGTCTCGTCTTCCTCCGAGAGCGGATATATCTCCACCATCCCCCCTGG
>JBOGGB010000289.1:0-1651 GCA_050743605.1 Acidimicrobiales bacterium | reverse complement strand
GCCGAGTCGAGGCCAGGGTGTCGCTCGCACCCGGCCTCGTCCTGGAGGCGGACGGCGAGCACCTTGGCGATCGGGCCGTGGGAAGCCGCGTCCGGGTCACGATCGACCCCGACGCGGTCACGGTGTGGGCCGCCGGTACCGGCACCTCCGCCGGCTCCGGCAAGCCGGCGGGGATGGCGCGCGGCGAGCGGTGAGCTCACCGCGACGGAGAGACCTCCACGCCGACGATCGTCGCCTTCACGACCGCGTCCGCGACCATCCCCGGCTCGAGCCCGAGGTCGTCCGCCGCCTCCCGAGTGATGAGCGAGACCAGGCGGTACGGGCCCGCCTGCAGCTCGACGAGCGCCGAGACCTCGTTCTTGGTCACCCGAGTCACGATCCCGGCCATGCGGTTGCGCGCGGACTGGCCCCGTCGCCTCGTCGTGCTCTGATCTCCCGCGAGCTCGATCGCGAGGCGCGCGAGATCGCTGCCGTCCACCGCGAGGCGGCCGGTGTCGTCGGTCACCGTCTGCACCTTGCCGGCGTCGGCCCACCTCCGCATGGTGTCCGGGCTGACGCCCATCAGCTTGGCGGCCCGGCTGATCCGGTAGTGCGGCACGAGTGAACGGTAGCCCGATGGCTCCCCGGCGACTCGAACAAAGCGCCCGCGGCGTGCTCAGCCCGGCGATGTGCGGAGGCCGAGCGAGTACCCCTCCAAGAAGACCAAGGCGTCCTTCTGCCGGGGGAACCGGTTCGCGACGGCGTGGAAAGCGGGGGAGTGGTCTGCGTGCAGCAAGTGCGCCAACTCATGGACGATGGTCGCGTCGAGGACCCAGTCTGGGACCGCTCTCAGCCGGTGGGAGAGCCGGATATCTCCAGTGAGGCTCGAGCACGATCCCCAACGTTTTCCCTGGTTCGTGACCCAGCGGATCGACGCGGGACGGACTCCGTCGACGTAGCGGTCGGCGAGCAGCCTCGCCCTCGACGCCAGCGCGTCGTCGGAAGCGGTCGCTCCAGGACGCTTCGCGAGCACCCGCGCGACCAGCCAGTCGACGAGCTCCTGGCGCTCTGATCGTCGTACGTGCGCCGGCAGGACCACCACGATTCGCCCGTTCTCCCAGTAGGCCGCGGCCGTCTTGCGCCGCCGGCCGCTCGTGCGCACGACGACCTCAGGGGGCCCCTCGCCGGGGTCGACACTTGCTGCGGTGTCACTCGTGTCCCGGAAGGCTCTGCGGCCGCCGGTGCGGGTCGCGCGGTCTCCGACGCGTCCGCCTGGAGGCTCATGAGCTGGGGCTGCGCTGGCCCCGGGTCCGGTCGCGGTCGAAGGCGCCGGGTCCGCGGGCCATCGCAGGGGGAGCATCGGTGCCGTACCGCCGTCGGGCATGACCCCATTGTGGAACGCGGGTGTGACCGAACTGCGTCATCTACGGGTCGCGGTGCGTTCTCGGCGTTCACCAGGGGCGGTCGAGCCCACCGTCGACGCGCTCGGACAGGCGCGAGCACCAGCCGCGCGCTTCGGGTGAGCGAGGGGACTTGAACCCCCGACCTCCAGGGCCACACCCTGGCGCTCTAACCTGCTGAGCTACGCCCACCGAGGGGCCCCAGTGTGGCACATCGGGCTGGGGGCCTCAGGGTCGTGACCGCCGTCGGGTGACCCGGTGCAACGCGAGCG